>NVSM01000055.1 GCA_002401225.1 bacterium | reverse complement strand
CACCAAGGCCGATGACATCCCTTCCGATGTCCGCATGAAGTGCTACCACGCACTGTTGAACAAGTACTACCCACTCGATCGCACCATGCTCGGCGTTTACCCGCAGGCCATGCGTTACGGCGGTCCTCGTGAGGCGATTCTGCACGCGCTTTGCCGTCAGAACTACGGTTGTACTCACATCATCATCGGTCGCGACCACGCTGGCGTCGGTTCTTACTACGGAACCTTCGATGCACAACAGATTTTCGAGCAGTTTGCCGATGGAGAGATTCTCATCGAGACCTTGCTCTTCGAGCATGCGTTCTACTGTAAGTTGACCGGCGGCATGGCTTCGACCAAGTCCAGCCCAGCCACCAACGACCAGAAAATCTTCCTTTCCGGCACCAAGGTGCGTGAAATGCTCGCAAATGGTGAACGTCCACCAGCCGAGTTCACGCGTCCAGAAGTTGCTGACATTCTGATCGCATCCTACGCCCAACCGGCGCAGGCTTAGTTCCTAAAAAACATCGCAAGCTAGAGATTCATGTTTGGATTCGGTAAAAAACGCGAGAACAACCATCTGTTCATCATCACCCTCAAGCTGCATTTTAAGCAGCTCGGCATACCGTCCACCACGCTCCATCAGCTCATCATGCGTCCCGACTTCGCGGATGCCACCCTCTTCGATCACCACGATGCGATCGGCATGGCGGATCGTGCTTAAGCGATGGGCGATCACGAAACTTGTTCGATCTTTCATCAGCCGGGCTAATGAGCGTTGGATCAAGCGTTCGGATTCGGTATCGAGCGAACTGGTGGCTTCGTCGAGGATCAGGATCTTTGGATCGGCAAGGATCGCCCGCGCGATGGCCAAGCGTTGTTTCTGGCCTCCAGATAATCGCACGCCACGCTCGCCGACAATGGTGTCGTATTCATAATCGAGTTCGATGATGAACCGGTGCGCATTGGCAGCACGGGCCGCGGCCATGATGTCGTCCATCGATGCATTGCGCTTGGCGTATCCGATATTGTCGGCAACCGTCCCATCAAAGAGGAACACATCTTGTTCGACGATGCCGAGGAGCGAGCGGTATTGCTCGATTGGGATGGTGGTGAGGTCGATGCCGTCGATTGAGATGGAGCCTTGGGTCGGATCATCGAATCGTGCGATTAGATTACACAGCGTGGTCTTGCCCGCGCCCGATGCACCAACAAACGCGATGGTCTCGCCGGGTTCGACAATCAACGACACATCGCTAAGCACCAGATCGGTCCGGGTCTCGGCAACCGGCGCACCGATATCATCAGCTGCGTGCACTGTATCCTTGGGCTTAGATCGCTTGGGATAGGCATAGCCCAAACCCTCAATCACCAATCGTCCTTGAATATGGGCCGGGTCGATTGAGTTGGTTGGTTCAATGTGATCGAACTCTTGTTTCTCTGCGAGCAGATCCAACACGCGATCGAGGGCAGCGAGGTTATTCTGCACATTGGTCGCACTGGCGACGAGTGCTTCGAGCGGGCCGAGCAGTGCGAGCAGGTACGCCGAGAACGCCATCAGATCGCCGATGGTGAGTGTGCCGTCGATGACTGCGCCGCCGCCATAGATCAGGATCGCGGTCGATGCCAGCGGGATTAACAACTGCCAAACCATCTCGACCGTGCGTGCCCACCACCATGTGTACAACTCTTGACGCGCCAGCAGGTGCCCTTCGGTTGTGAACCGTGCAGCTTCACTATGTCGACGGTTAAACGCCCGGACGACGCGCATCCCCGAGAACGCCTCGGCACTCATCGCATCAATCCCCTGGCGACGCGAGCGGATATCCCGATACATCGGGCGGATCTTCACGATCCATGTCCGATGGCTGATCCAAATCGTCGGCAGCAGCAACACCGCGCCAACAACCAATCGCCAATCGATCCAGAGTAAAATAATCAGTGTCCCGGTGAGTTGGGTGATCGCTCGCCAGGGGTTGTAGATCAATGAGAAGATGAGATCGCCAACGCCGCCGGCGTCTTCGCGGAGGATTGATGCGACACCACCAGATTTGAGCTGATGGATACGATGCAAAGGCAGCTTGGACGCATGCGAAAACACGCGTTTGCGGAGTGACACCTGCACGCGTTTGGTGATCCGCGTGCATTGCCAACGCCCCCACACGCTGATCCCCACCGAAAGCACCGAGACCACGAGCATGGCGAATCCGAGCATCCAGATGAGTTCGATGCGATCGGCATTATCGTTGGTGTACTCGCCAACGAATGCGGGCAGCCCGGTCGGGCCGGGCTCGTTGGTGATGATGTAATCAATCGCGACTTTGGTCGAGAAGGGCATCAATAGCCCGAGCAGGACCGAGATGCTCAGTGTTCCGAGCGCCATGATGACGGTGGATCGAAACCCGCCGAGCAACTCGATAAACGCACCAAGCAATCCGATAAAGGATCGCTTGGCGCGTTGGGCTCGTTTGGATTCTGCAGAGACATMKWSKMKYTCATGNAYMGWMTSSSSRRYMWWMKTKRYGSGAMKWKMCKWTWTWKRGGYWYKKRRYCRKKWTKKRCTCGAWGACTTTGTAGTTCGCACAAAGGGATGCTACCCGGTGCAATCAACCAAATCTGTTCGACACCTTAGAATCATTCTACTTTTCAATGGCATGGCCAGTTCACGCTCGGCTCATGAACGACGACGGCGACCCATCATCAAACCGCCCGCTCCCAACAGTGCCATCGCACCCGGTGCAGGCACATTTGGAGCACATGTAAACTTCACATGGAACTGTGCATCATTGAAATCGCTATCACCACCAGGAAGACGGATATCTTCGATTCCCACGATCACATTGTGTGGATCGGATGAATCAACTGAGAACTGGCCCCAGTCTGCTTCGTTGGCTGTAGAGAAGATATCAATACCGCCTGAAATGATTTCATAGACGAAATCGATGCGTTGACCTTCTGCGAAGGTTCCAGGTAAGATAAAGCTATCGCCTGCGCTCGCGGAGTGGTTTGTCCACAATGCGATATCGCTGCCTGTTTCTAATGGGTTGATCCAGCTCAGCTCGCCGGTGTAGCCAGCATCTGAACCGATCCAGATCACTTCGACCTGTGCATCGTGACAAGGGGAGATGATACCCGGATCTTCGGTGATCGCGATATTCGCACTCGCCATGCTTGCTGCTCCACAGATACCAGCCATGACCATTGTTGCGTATGCTTTGTTCATCATCTTGTTTCTCCTCTTTGAAGTCTTGGGTCGTCGTCAACCAGAGTGTGCCCCGATTTGTGTGCATGGGCGACTCAATGTGCAAGTTGGTGCCTTCTGGGTGTGCTACAACACCCACAGAACCACCAGCCGACACTGGCACAAACGCTTTGAGTCCGGTAAGCTAGTGGCATCACATGATTCTTTGATCTGTCCCCGAAAGGCACCACGATGGCATCTAATTTCAAACTCGCCCTCCACTGGAAGATTCTCATCGGGCTTGTCCTCGGGATCGTGGTCGGGTTGGCCATCAACACGATGTGGGATACGAACACCTGGAACTCGATGGGGGTCGATAACCCATCGGCATGGGTCGAAGGCACCGCCATCGAAGGCGTCAACGAGCATCCATCCTTTATAGCGCACGCTACATTGTTCATCCGCCACCTCAACAGCTTCATTGGCGACCTGTTCATGCGTGGGCTTCGGTTCATCGCGGTGCCCATCGTGATCTTCAGCCTCATCGTCGGGGCATCGAGTCTCAACGATCTGTCCAAACTCTCCCGCATCGGCGGCAAGACCATCGGGATCTACCTCGTCACCACCGCCGTGGCCATCTCGGTCGGGCTGCTCTTCGCCAACATCGTCAAGCCGGGCAACTTTGTCTCCGAAGAAACCCGCGATGGGTTTGTCGCCCAGTTTGGTGACCAAGCAAGCGCGAAGATCGCCAAAGCAACCGCACCCGATGTCTGGGACACCGTCCTGAACATCATCCCGAAAAACCCATTCAACGCGATCGCCCAAGGCAACATGCTGCAGGTCGTGTTCGCATCCCTACTCGTCGGCATCGCGCTCACACTTATCAAACGCGAGAAGGCAAAGGTCGTCATCGAGTTCTTCGATGCCATGACCGATGTGATCATCAAAGTGGTCGAGATCGTACTAATGATCGCGCCCTATGCCGTGTTCGCATTGATCGTCGATCAGATCGCCGAGCTCGGACTTGATATCCTCGCTTCGCTCGCTGTGTACTGCATGGTTGTCGTCGGCGGCTTACTCACGATGATGTTCGTCGTCTACCCGATCGGGTTCAAACTCCTCGCCGGGCTTTCGTACTCCCGATTCTTCAAAGCGATCTCGCCTGCACAGCTTCTCGCATTCAGTTCTGCGAGTTCGTCCGCCACCTTGCCCGTCACGATGGAATGCTGCGAGCAACGCTTGGGCATTAAGGAAGAAGTCAGCGCGTTCGTTCTACCAATCGGCGCGACGATCAACATGGACGGCACCGCACTGTATCAAGGAGTCGCCGCGGTCTTCATCGCACAACTCTACGGCATCGATCTCTCGGTCATGGACCAACTCACCATCGTCCTCACCGCGACGCTCGCTTCTATCGGTACCGCCGGCGTGCCGGGCGTGGGCATGATCATGCTTGTCATCGTGCTCGAATCGGTCGGCATCCCGCTCGAAGGGATCGCCGTCATCCTCGGCGTCGATCGGATCTTGGATATGTGCCGAACCAGTTGTAATGTGACCGGCGACGCGATGGTCTGTGCCGTCGTCGCCGCGAGCGAAGGGGCGATCGAAACCCCAGAGCAAGTCGCAACGAGATTAAGCCGACCGATGGACGAAGACCCGGTAGACCAGGGGCGATTGGACGAATGATCGTACCTACACTTGGTCAATGACCACGCAAACACAGACCAATATCGACCCCGCAGCCATCCTCGATGCCCGTTTCACCGACGCGATCCACGCCGCGGTACCCGATCTGCCGATCGAGCAGATCAAGACGCACATCACCGCCTCGCGCCAACCAAAGTTTGGCGATTTCCAATCCAACTGCGCGATGCCTATCGCCAAGCGGTTCAAGATGCAGCCTCGCGAACTCGCAGCCAAGATCATCGAACACCTCGATGTGTCGGGCGTCGCCGAGCCGATCACCGAAGCGAACATCGCCGGGCCGGGCTTCATCAATGTGACGCTCTTGCCCGAAGCGATCAGCAGTGCGCTGGGCGCGATGGACAACGATCAACTCGGCGTCAGCATCCCCGACAACCCACCCACCGTCGTCGTCGATGTTTGCGGCGTCAACCTCGCCAAACAAATGCATGTCGGACATCTCCGCTCAACCGTCATCGGCGATGCAATCGCACGCYTSTACGAACGCATGGGMTACAAGGTCATCCGCCAATCGCAYGTSGGCGAYTGGGGCTTGCCCATCGCGATGGTCGTCGARCARCTCATCACCATCGARGACSMAGGSGYTGATCTSTCKWCRCTCWCKCTRGGYGAACTCAACRCSATGTACAAARWSGTCCAAGCCRMRTGCAAGGCYGAGACCAARGCACTCGARMTCATCAYCAAGGTCGGYGGGCAYSCCAAAGCSGARRYCGARCTCRYYGAACGCATCGCCGACGCSAACGCRTCGATGGARAARGCMAAGGCKCGMTTGGTCAAKCTCCAATCMGGCGAYMAGCGATCCGTCGCGGTCTGGCAGCGGATCTACGACATCACGATGACCGCCTGCCTCTCGACCTGCAAACGATTGCACGCCAACATCACCGACGAACACAGTGCTGGCGAGTCCACCTACCGCGATGAACTCGCACCGCTTGTTCAAGACCTGATCGATCGGAAGATCGCTGTCGAAGACGACGGCGCGTTGGTCGTCCGATGCGAGGGCATCAAAGAACCAACCATCATCCGCAAACGCGACGGCGGGTTCCTCTACGCCACCACCGACCTCGCCGCCATCAAACGCCGGGTCAACAAACTCGGAGGCGACATCGTCGTCTATGTCGTCGATTCGCGCCAGAGCCTGCATTTCAAGCAGGTTTTTGCTGCGGCGCACAAAGCTGGGTACGACAAAACCAACGCCGGCGTCGATGCCAAGCTCACCCACGCCATGTTCGGAACTGTCCTTGGCGAAGACAACAAGCCATTGAAATCTCGTTCAGGCGAGAATCTCAACCTGACCGATCTACTCGACGAAGCCGTCAGCCGCGCGAGCGCGACGGTCGCCGAGAAGAACCCAGACATGCCCGAAGCAGAGCGYKCRCCGATCGCYGAATCYGTKGCGATGGCGGCGGTGAAGTACGCAGATCTTTCGAGCGAGCGCATCAAAGATTATGTCATGAACTTCGACCGCATGCTCGCCTTCGAAGGCGACACCGGGCCATACCTGCTCTACGCATTGGTGCGTGTGCAATCGATCTTCCGCAAGGCTGCCGAAAAGGGTATTGACACAACCAATATCGCCAACGCACCGTTCAAGCTCGAAGAGCCCAGCGAAAAAGCATTGGCGCTCATGCTGCTTCGCTATCCATCGCTCATCGAAAGCGCAGGGCAAGGTTGCGAGCCGAGCCGACTCTGCTCGTTCGTCTACGACCTCGCCTCGGCGTATGGCCCGTTCTATGACAAGTGCAAGGTTGTCGTGTGTGAAGACGAAGCGCTCCGCAACTCTCGCTTCCGCCTGTGCGATCTCACCGGACGAGTTCTCAAAGACGCACTCGACACCCTCGGCATCCCCACTGTCGAACGCATGTAAGCTATTCGACCCTTTGTTTATGCATAAAAAACGGCACCGATTAAACCGGTGCCGTTTTCTGCTATTGAGTTTTACTTAGAACAGAATCTGCATCTGTGCAGTGATCGCAATCTGTCCATCTTCAGAATCCGCGAGCAAGTTGTGCCCATCGGATGTACTCACGATCGAATCCGTTGTTGAATCGAGATAGAACGCGAGATCAAGCGTGAACTTGGCTGCGTGCGACTCTGGAATCATGTAATGGTTCCAGCCTACGGTCACTGAGTTARAATCTTCGCCGGTCGCACCGCGTGCATCATCTGGAAGCACTGAGTCCCACCGTGCAAAGAGTTCGTTGCTGTCGTTGACAAAGAAACCACCCTGTGCGATCAGCCCATAATCATCGAAGCTCGCAACGCCGGTGTCCATACCCCGCCATACACCCGCTGCATAGAAGTTCCAGCCATCATCAACCCACGAGAAGTCAATCGTGCCAACGGTCATGTCGGTCGCTGGCGTAAATGAGGGGTTGGTATCGCCTGCTGATTCGTAATGGAATGCTGCGCCGATCATGCCGCCGCTGTTGCTTCCTCTGAATGAAGTAAACTGCTTGAACTGGCTCCAGCTTGCATCACCAAGGAGGAACTCTGCCCGAGCGGTGATCCCATAATCCGCTTCACCMMCRSNNTTMAWCRRYRTMKYKWMGGCCCCAAATCCATCGTTGAATCCAACCCTTGCACGCCATTGATCGCCACCAAACCCAAACTCGATGCCTTGGGTGTAGTCTTGGTTGAAGGTTTCGTTCACTCCAGAGCGATCACTCGCGAGTTGCTTCGATGACGAAATGTTCTCTTCACGCAAAACGGTAGGCTTAAACTGTCCAAACTTGAGCGAGACATCTTCGTTTATCTTCCATGTCGCATACGCGTCTTCGAGCGCAGCTGCTCCAGAGCTTCTACTAAACGCAAACTTGATCTTTGCCTTGATGTTGTCCGTTACATTGCCCGAAACACCAAACTTCGCTCGGCGAATAGAAAACCCCATCGTGGTATCATCGTCTGGTGAAGCGAGCGTCGTGCTCGCATCATCGCGTATGTTGTACTGATACCGCGTCTGAATCTGTACGCTGAACTTGAGATCAGCGAAGCTCGATGTATTCATCAACGATGAATACTCACTCGAAACATTTGCCAAGTCATACGAACGAGCGAGGGTTAAATCATTTGTATCCGATGCGGCTGCACTCGTAACGAGTAGCCCAGCGAGAGAAGTGATCGCGATCAGTGTGTTGTTCATCTGTGTATTGCTCATCAGTGTTTCCTTGCGTCATGCGTGAAGGAGTATCTCGACCACCACTCGATCGAGTCATTAATACATACTACCAGCTATTGCTTCCCCTATGTGCTTGCACCAATCGATTAACACATTCTTCAAACTTCCTTGACACAATGTTGACACTCTGTCTATTTCAAAAACAAACCAGCCAACCCAATGGGGCTGGCTGGTTTTTAAGCATTTCATTTCAACTGGCAGCCGGACCTGCCAAAGTCTTGAAGTCTGAACTCAGAACATCCACTGCAAAGTGCCCGAAAGCCGGAACTGGCCATCTTCGCCTGCATTTTCGAGGAAGTACCCTGATGAGCCGCCGGATGAGCCGTCGGCTGCACCAAACACGGTCACACCAACATCGCCTGCGCCAGTGATGTCTGCGGTTTCATCAAGCGAGAACCCGAGTTCAACGGTAAACTTTGCTGCGTGCGATTCTGGAACGAAGTAGTAGTTCGCACCAAGAGCAAGGAAGTTGAATGTGTCTTCGCCAGATGTCTGACCTGCACCCGCGTCATCGTCAAGAATCAAAGTATCCCAACGCGCAAAGGCTTCCCATTGATCACTCAAGAAGAATGTTCCTGCGAGTTCGAAGCCCATGTTGTCATGCTCGGTACCGGTTTCGATGTTTGCGCCATAGAAGGCTGCACGAACCATCCAGCCGTCTGCTTCATAGGTCGCGTCGATCGCATAGAAAAGATCGTCGGTTTCTGCACCAGATGGGTTTGTTGATCCGTTTGATTCGTACTGGAACCCAGCACCAATGCGCCATGCTGAATCTGAGCCGCGCCATGAGACCTGATCTGCGAAGCGTCCCTTGTCAGAGCTGCTGTAGAAGTCAAACCTGGCATTGATTCCAAAGTCTGCTTCTGCTGCGCTATTGAAGGCAGTGCTCGCAGTATTTCGGCCATCGGTAAACCCGACCGCCATGCCCCAAGTGTCGCCGCCAAAGCGGGCTTCGACACCTTGCGTCCATGATGGGGTATCGAGGAACTCATGAACCACTGATCGTGTGGCGCCCATGATCTTGTATTCTGAAGTTGATCCTTCCGCAGATCCTGATGGCACGAACTGGCCAACACGCAGCGAGAATGAATCGTTCACTGCCCAATCAACGAAAGCATCTTCAAGCACAGCGGTTCCTGCGCCGCCTGCGCCTGAGTCATTGGGACCAAAGTCAAAGCTGATCTTTGCGTGCATGTTGTCGGTTACATCTCCTTGGAGAACAACCATGGCATCTTTAATCCCAAAGCCCATGGTGGTGTCATCGTCCGAAGTTGCCCGGCCATCAACGCTGCTGTAGTCGTACGAGAACCGCACGCCTACCGAAACCTCTACATTGCTCAGGTTGCCCTGATTGAGCACAGCCCGTGCGCCCGCGTCTGCTTTGAGTTCCGCAGCATATGTGCGATCGAGTTCGAGATCGCCAGCAACGGCGAATCCGGTTGTTGCAGCCAAAAGAATTGCAGCAGCTGTGACTTGTGTCTTACTTGTCATTGTGTTTCTCCAAGGGTCCATAGTAACTACTGATGCGATGCTCCTGAACGCAGTACCGTGACAACTGTTATCACGCAGCATGAGAGCTATCGGGCCTTTCACCACTCACAACTTACGCAAACAAACGAATATCCAACTATTTCATCCTTTCCACCCCCTAGTTGAGGATTAGATTTAGAGATCATTTTATCCCTTATTTTGAAGCCTCAAACGGACACTGTTATTTCCAGCAAACCCTACTTCTCTATTCTTCACATAATGAGCAATGACAAAAAAGCATCAGCCGACCCCGAAAGGTCGGCTGATGGGATTTGTATTTGAATGATCTTTGATCAGCTTAAAATCAGAGAATGATCCAAGCGGTGATCAGAGATCAAATCAGATTAGAACAACCACTGCATGGTGCCTGAGATCATAATCTGACCATCTTCGCCAGCGTTCTCCTGGAAGAAACCAGTTGTGCTGTTTCCACCGAAGGCGGGTACAAACGCGTCGCCAGTGGTGTTTACAATGTCAGCGGTTTCATCGAGTGAGATACCCAACTCGATGATGAACTTGGCCGCATGTGATTCGGGAACAAAGTAGTAGTTTGCACCGATGCTTACAAAGTTGAAAGTATCTTCGCCGGTGGTCTGTCCAGCACCYGCNATMWTCKTCRANGNYWMRASSRTGNTMSCWGMRTKCRAWRMYWWSMYATYKWTYTKWGWAGAWTACNRWGMMKYCAAWTYCNGAWKSYCATGTTGGTATGAGGAACACTGCCCTCGGTATCAACATCTGTTGCGTAGAACGCGGCGCGAACTGCCCAGCCATCACCCTCATAAGCACCATCAACGGTGAATGCGAGCCAGTCGGTAGGGGTTGCTACTGATGGGTTTGTACGACCAACACCTGCAACGAACAAACCGGCACCTGCACGCCAACCATTGGCTGAGCCGCGCCATGATGTCTGGTCGTCAAAGCGAGCTTTGTCCGAGTCACTAAAGAAATCGAAGCGAGCATTGACCGCGTAGTCAAACTCTGCCCCATCAAAGGCTGTATTTTGTGCGCGTGGGCCATCGGTGAACCCGATCGCAAAGCCCCATGAGTCGCCGCCAAAGTGTGCTTCAACACCCTGCGTCCATGAAGGTGTGCCCAAATATTCATGACTCACTGAACGGTAAGCACTCAATGTGTTGAACTCTGAAGTGCTTGCCTCAGCCGAGAATGCAGGAATGAACTGACCCACACGCAAGCTGAAATCTTCGTTCACATCCCAATCGATGTATGCGTCTTCGAGAAGTGCGGCACCATTTAGAGCAACGAAGTTTGCGTTGCTCGAACCAAACTGAAAGCTCAACCTTGCGTGCATATTGTCGGTCACATCGCCTTCGATCGCGACTTCAACATCACGAAACTGAAAACCCATAGTTGTATCATCATCGCTCACAGCTGAGCCATCAAGGCTGTTGTAGCTGTACCCGAAACGAACACCTACAGCGATCTCGATATTACTCAAGTTGCTCTCGTTGAGTACGCTTCGAGTTCCTGCATCAGCTTTGAGTTCTGATCCATAACTGCGATCGAGTTCGAGCGAACCCGCAGCCGCAAAGCCGCTGGCGGCAGCAACGAAGAGTGCTGCGGTCGTCATTTGTGTCTTGTTGTTCATCTTTGGCTATCTCCAGTTTCCTGTTTTTTTGGCACCGCCCCAATGGCGTACATTTGACAGTGAATACTGCCTATTACACATCCATATATCGGACATTGACGGGGTCTTCGCCAATGTTTGTATGCACTTTATATCTCACGCAAAAAAGCATCAGCCGACCTCGAAAKGTCGGCTGATGGGATTTGTATTTGAATGATCTTCGATCAGTCTGAAATCAGAGAATGACTCAAACAGTGATCAGAGATCGAATCAGATTAGAACAACCACTGCATGGTGCCTGAGATCATGATCTGACCATCTTCGGTAGCGTTTTCCTGGAAGAAACCAGTTGAGCTGTTTGCACCGAATACGCCAGTACCCATGTCACCGGTTGCTGCTGCTGCAGTCATGTCAGCAGTTTCGTCGAGTGATACGCCGAGTTCAATGGTGAACTTAGCAGCATGTGATTCTGGAACGAAGTAGTAGTTTGCACCCAAAGCGATGAAGTTGAATGAGTCTTCGCCTGTGGTCTGGCCAGCACCTGCGTCATCGTCGAGGATGATGGTGTCCCAGCGTGCGAAACCTTCCCACTGATCGCTGAAGAAGAATGAACCACCGAGCTCGAAGCCCATGTTGCTGTGGTCAGCTGTTGCGGTATCTTCTACATCGCTGTAGTAGAATGCAGCGCGAACGGCCCAGCCGTCAGCTTCGTATGCACCATCGATGGTGAAGAATGCGCTGTCGGTTTCAGCACCTGATGGGTTTGTGCTGCCGTATGATGCGAACATCACACCTGCACCCAAACGCCAGCCAGCTGCTGAGCCACGCCATGATGTTTGGTCATCGAAGCGGCCCATGTCTGAGTCGCTGTAGAAGTCGAAACGAGCGTTGATGCCGAAGTCAGCTTCTGCACCAGCGTTGAATGCTGTGCTTGCGGTGTTTGGACCGTCATTGAAACCGATTGCGAATGCCCATGTGTCGTTACCGAACTGAGCTTCGATACCCTGTGTCCATGATGGAGCACCGAGTGATTCGTGAGCTACTGAGCGGTATGAACCAACAGTGTTGAACTCTGAAGTGCTTGCTTCTGATGAGAAGGCAGGAGTGAACTGACCCACGCGAAGTGAGAAAGTATCGTTTACTGCCCAGTCAACGAATGCGTCTTCGAGAACTGCGGTGCCACCAGCGCCAGCTGATGAGTTGTTTGGACCGAACTGGAAGCTTACGCGAGCGTGCATGTTATCAGTTACATCACCTTCGAGTGCTACTTCAACATCACTGAACTGGAAGCCCATAGTGGTGTCGTCGTCGCTGACGGCTGAGCCGTCGAGGCTGTTGTATGCGAAGCCGAAGCGAACGCCTACTGATACTTCTACATTGCTCAGGTTGCTCTGGTTGAGAACGCTGCGTGTGCCTGCGTCTGCCTTGAGCTCTGATGCGTACGCACGATCGAGTTCGAGTGAACCAGCTGTTGCGAAGCCGGCGGTTGCTGCAACGATGAGTGCTGCGGTTGTGATTTGTGTCTTGTTGTTCATTTTTGTCAATCTCCGGATATGACGAGTTGTGTATGTCAAGGGTTCCATTTTTGTACCCAAGACTTTTCGAAAACTTCTATTAACAGAACAGGTGCTTCACACTTGTTCCACACTGTTCATCAACGAGGCCTTGCGAGACGCGAGGTTCCATACCTCGTCGATGATGACCTACATCGGTCATTTGGTGATACGCCACCAATGTTTGCCCTTACTATTTTCACGCTATCGGACGAAATCGCCAAATTCATGCGCAAAAAACAGCCGGTGGGAACCTTATAGGGGTCTCAACCGGCTGTCAAGTAAGTACCAACTTACATTTTGTGTTTTTTGGCCATTCTAGCAGCTACCCGGCTTTAAAGCCCAATATCGCCTGTTTGGCCAGAAAACTGCTTTAGAAGACGAGTGTCATCTGAGCACGAAGAGCGACTTCTGAGTCTGAGAGACCAAGAACACCCGAAACATCCGTGTCATTTGAACCAGCGCCACCCATGAGTGCATCCATATTGGTGCTGTCATCAAGAGTGAAGACTGCTTCAATAGTGAACTTGGCAGCGTGTGATTCTGGAACGAAGTAGTAGTTCGCACCAATGGTCACATTCTGGAAGTTATCGTCGGTGCCCGCAGCAACGAGGGTGTCGTCAAGCATGACGACATCGTAGCGAGCGTAGCCTTCCCACTGATCGTTGAAGAAGAAACCACCCTGGAGCAAGAAGCCCGAGTTGGTGAAGTCTGTGGTTGCACCAACGAGTGGGTTGGTTTCAACATTGTGACCAACATACTCGGCCATGAAGTTCCAGCCGTCGCCTTCGACCTGGACATCAACTGTCCAGAAAGTAACGGTCTTATCTTCTGTAGCTGCGATGACTGGGTTGGTTGTGCCCTGCACCTGGTAGTGAGCACCAAGACCAAGCTTCACGCCGTAGTTTGAACCACGGAAGCTTGTTGCATCAGCGAACTGATCCCATGTACCTTCGATGAGCCAGTCGAAACGACCGGTGAAGCCGTAGTCTGCTTCGCCAGCAGCGTTGAATGCCGAGTTGGCAACCGCACCGTTGGTGATGTACTCAGCACCGTCATCGAATGCACCGATGAACTTCCAGCTGTCTGCACCGTAGACGAATGCAACGCCTTGGGTGTGACCAACTTCGAAGAACTCGTTCATGAAGGAGTGATCGACACCGAGGGTATGCTCTGGTGCGAAGTTATCTGAACCAAAGACTGGGTCGTGCCACTGGCCGAAAAGAACGGTCCAGTTATCGTTGAGTGACCATGCTGCCTGAGCGATAAGCAATGTTGCCGCCCCGCCAGCTGCACCTTCGGCTGCTCCGAAGTCAAAGACGACCAAACCGGAGATATCAGTGCCTTCAACAGCACCGCTCAAACGCAACTGGGTGCGTGGGGCGCTAAAGCCCATAGTGGTGTCGTCGTCACCCAATGCGCCAGCGGTCTGCTCATCGCGTGAGTTGTAGCTGTAGCGGAACTGGGTCATAATTTCGACATTGATGTTGGCGCCGTTGTTCGAACCAAGAAGGCTTGAACGGGTTTGTGCATCTGAGCGAAGCTCTGATGCGTAGGCGCGATCGAGATCGAGACCGGACTGGCCCATGGCGAGTCCACTGATTGCAGCCAGCGCGAGAGTTGCTGTTGCGTGTTGGATCTTGGTGCTCATTGTTGACTCCTCTATAAAAGTGTAAAAAGCACAGTTTCGTTTCGTAAATCGGAAAGGATCTACCTGTTTATCCTTCATCCGATCATTTTCAATATCGGACGGATCGTAAGTACACTAGCACCTACAAACGACACTTTTGTCCGTTATCCCAATAATTATTCCCGTTGAGCAAAATATTTCTCTCTTTTCGCAAAACCAATCACTCATTCATCCTTCTATACAAAGACAGGCCGATT
>NVSM01000003.1 GCA_002401225.1 bacterium | reverse complement strand
ATGATGACGACTGATCGCAATATCGTCTGAGACGCCTTCGTTGTTCATGACGGTGGCGAGTTGTCGCATGAGTTCTTTGCCGGCTTCGTAGTCGTTTACGCCGTAGTAGGCCATGCGTCCTGAGTCTGGTGCGTCTGAGTCGAAGGTGACGACGATGACGCCTTTGTCGACGGCTGCTTTGAGTGCGCTGGTGAGGAGGTTTGCATCGGTGCAGGAGATGGCGATGCCGTCGATGCCTGAGGCGACGAGTTGTTCTACATATTGGGCTTGGAGTTGAGCGTCTTCCATGGCGGGGGTTTGCCAGAGGATTTCGACGGTCGCGCCATCGAGTTCTTCGCTTAGGCGTTTGCCCGCTGCGAACGCACCGTTCTTGGCGGCGAGGAACACCGGGTTCGAGTTGCTCTTGGCGATGACACCGATCTTGTAGACGATAGCTTCGCTTGAAGTCGCCGTGTCAGTCGCTGCGGCATCAGTTGAATCGGTGCTGCCAGAGCAACCGACAATGGTAAGTGCAGAAAGTGTCAGCAACGCGCTGGTCGAGAGTAGGGTGAGTGTTCGCATGTGTGTCTCCGATATTGGTCTACGCCCGGCGGGCTTGGATTCGTTGTTTGGTCTGGTCGATGACCACCGCGATAATAATCGCAGCTCCCATCACAATCTGATTATAACTGGTATCAACCTCGAAGATAATCAGGGTGTTATTGATCAATTGGATAATAATCGCGCCCAGCACCGCGCCGATTACGGTGCCTCGCCCGCCCATCAATGATGCGCCGCCGATGACGGTCGCCGCGATGACCTGGAGTTCGTACGCATTGCCCGCATTGGTTTCGGCTGCGCCGTAATATCCAAGATACGCACACGCCGAGAGCCCGCACATCGCGCCGGTGATGGTGTAGACAAGAATCTTTACCCTTCCAACCGGGATGCCTGCATATTTGGCAGCGACTTCGTTGCCGCCAATCGCAAACACGCGTCGTCCAAACACGGTCTTGGAAAGCACAAACCACCCAACGATGCCACACAAGATCATGATAATCACTGGCACCGGATACACCCCAAAGAACTCGGCTTTGAAGAATCCGGTGGTGAAGGAAGTGGGGAACCCGCCGATGGATTGGGTGCCGAAGAAGTATTGAGGAATAACAACAGTCAATCCGCGTAAGACCGCCATCATGCCTAGCGTGATCACAAAGGGATGCACACCGAGCCCAACACTCATCGCGCCGTTGGCCAGCCCGCACAGCGTGCCGACCGTCATGCAGACAATCAWYGCMACYGGKACCGNNASMNATNCCAACYWGTRTCAGGWGRCANTSYKCTSNARYGCCATYGCGCCAACAATYGCSSACARSCCRTARATCGAACCRACCGAGAGRTCRATCCCYGCRAGGATAATCACGCCGGTCATCCCGACCGCAATGATCGCAAAGAAGCTCGCGTCCTTGGCCACCAGGACCAAGTTTGATTTGTTAAGAAACGGATTGAGCATGTGCTTGGCGTAGAGCACGCCGGTGGTCGAGTCATACTTGGTGATCTGTGCAGCCGAATAATCAATATGCGTATCGCCATCTTGAACACGATAAGTCGCGATCTTCGTGCGTGCGATGGTGCCTGGTGCGTGAACAATGCCCTGCGCATCGAGCAGCAGCACTTGCGAATCTGCTGGGCGTTCAACTGGGGTTTTACTCTCGACGGGATTGAGCATTCCGAAGAGTGTTAACCCGAGTCCGATTAAGACGATGACCAGCACCAGCCCAGACTCTTGGTGTCCGAAGAGTGAGCCCAGAAAAGATTTCTTTGGGGCTCGTTGAGATGGTTTGGAGTGCGTGTCAGCCGCAGACTTGCTCACTGTTGAACCTCATGCTTTGCAAGTGTCGAGAAAGATCCCTGTCATCGAATCCAAAGTGTATCCGTTTTCGATGCAGGGTGCATTGATTGCACGAGAGAAGAACACTAGTCGATCGTTTCGACCTTGTTGCTTCTGTTTGAAATGATGATGTTGATGCTTCGAGGATCCATTGATTGACCCTCAGGGACCTGATCGGGGGTCATGAAGAAGGCTTTTTGTGGGTTTTCTTTGATGAATGTTGCGCTGCCATCGGAGCGGACAAAGTTGCCGCCTTCATCGCCGTGGTTATCATTCTTTGCGTATCCAGTTTCTGGATTGAACCCAAAGTCAGAAACAGGGTTCGGTTCTGCACCAGGCAGTGAACCTGCGGTGTCATTTTGCCAGTCCCAGCCATACCACGCACCGAACTTGGTATCCGAGCCATTGGTTTCATCGCCCCACAATGGTGGCGAGAACTGAATAGATTGATCGACAGATTTTAAACCCGCAATGTAGAGATAGCTGATGTTGTAGTGAATCACATCGCGTTCGGAAGCTGGTGGTTCAGGAGTCTTCACGCTCTCTGCGTCATCAATGGTGTAGTCTTCGCGGTTTTGGTAAAACTTCCAGTAGTAGTCAATCTTGTCGCTTGGGCATGTCAGAATTTCTAATGATGTCAAGTACCCACGCATCAGCGGCGTGTCTTCGCCGTTTGTGTATCGCGCTGCTCCGGTAAGGAAGCCGCCGAGGTATGCAGTATCGCCTTGGATATTGGAGAATGAACCACCGACTTGGTCGTATCCGCCTTCGCCGTCACCAATTTGGAAGAGTGAGAACATGCCTGCCACACCGCCAGCAGAATGTTGACCGGTCAACACGCCTCTGATTGGTTGTGTTGCTGGAATGACAGGGTACCAATCACGATTGTCATCGGCATACATCTGGAAAGCCGCGCCCATCGATCGGACTTGTGTCAGGCATCGCAGTTTCTTGGCGGTTGCGTTCGCTTGTCCAAGTGCTGGTAGCAAGATCCCGATGAGTAGCGCGATGATGGCGATCACCACGAGTAGTTCGATCAGTGTGAAGCCTGCGGATTGCCTGCGGTTGTGATACTGTTTCATCTGTATTCCTCAATAGCTGGTGTTGGCCAGCGGTGCCAAATCGGCTCACCCCGTCTCCCCGGGTGTCTACAGTCTAATGGAGGATGGGTATGCGTGTCAACCGAATCTACTTTCGTGGAGTAAAAACATTTCAATGCGGATTCATGTTTTTGCTGTTTCTCCCGTTTTTGCCCGGTTGTGTGAATCTGGGCAATATAGATGTGCAGTCCACTTGGGTCGCCCATAGCCCAAGGATCATCGATATCAAGGTGACTACCCCTTGCTCAGAGGCTCAGGTCAGTATTGAGTATGCAGATGCTCAACAATCACAACTTCTTGCAAGTTGTTACCAATTGACTCAAAAACAAGGCGAAAATGGACAATACCAAGCCCGGATCAATCTCGATTCTGTGCTGAAAGCAAGTGCATCGATCCCGGATCAGATCCAGATCACCGCTCACTGCCCACAGCACGGCGTACAGGTTCTCAATCACACCATCAGCCCCTCGGATGCACAGAATCTGAGCACGCCAGATTGGGCGAAAGGGCTTGTGTGGTATCAGGTGTTTCCAGAACGATTTCGTGATGGAAACCCAGATAATAACCCCAATAACTGGGATTTAACCCCCGTAGACTGGGATTTGCCGTTCGAGAAAGCTCAGGTCGAAGAGATCGAACGGGTCTGGAATCGTCGATTGGTCGATCCGAGGCGGTTTTCGTATGATCAGAACCGATCTGGAGGGGCCCCGGCAGGGGTGGTCTTCGAACGCCGATTCGGTGGTGATCTCATCGGCGTCTACGACCAACTCGAATCACTCCGCGATCAGGGATATACCGGGATTTACCTTTGTCCGGTGTTTCAGTCGCGATCGTTGCATAAATATGATGCGGACGACCACCGTCATATTGATCCAACCCTTGGGCACCCCGGCATGTTTGCAGATCCCGGCCCAGGGCATACTCGGCTGGGGGCAAACGAAGACCCGAGCGATGAAACCACATGGGAATGGACGGTCRCTGATCAATGGTTCGTCGATAAGTTTTTGCCCAAAGCGAAATCTTTGGGGCTACGAGTCGTCCTTGATGGGGTCTGGAACCATGTCGGCACCGATCACTTCGCGTTTTCTGACATTGTCGAACATGGCGACGATTCACCATTTGCTGATTGGTTCGATGTCGAGTTTGATGATGAGGGCAAACTGATTGCATGGAAGTCGTGGGGGAGTGTAAACGGAAACTTGCCAGTGTTTCATCAAACGGAGATCGGTGATCTTGCTGCCGGTCCAAAGGCTCACATCATGGCGGTCACCCGAAGATGGATGGATCCCAATGGCGATGGCGATCCAGCCGACGGCATCGATGGCTGGCGGCTTGATGTCGCGGGCGAAATTGGCAAAGCGTTCTGGAAAGACTGGCGTGTGCAGGTTCGTGAACTGAACCCAGAAGCGTTGATCATCGCCGAGATCTGGAGCGATGCCGAGAAAATGCTCAACGACCAAGGGTTCGATGGGCAGATGAACTACCCGTTTGCCTTTGCGGTTGCAGATTGGCTGAGCATCGGCGATCCAAAGGGCGATGCAATGATT
Source organism: bacterium (assembly GCA_002401225.1). Lineage (GTDB taxonomy): Bacteria > Planctomycetota > Phycisphaerae > Phycisphaerales > UBA1924 > UBA1924. Next base: position 75,143 of record NVSM01000003.1, on the reverse strand, counting down.
TGTGCAGAGCGGCTCAACGCTGTGTTTCATCATGAGCCTGAGCATGATCTTGTGCAGTTCAACCTGATGACATCGCACGACACCGAACGCTTGGCATCAATGATGCACAACAGTTTCGTGCGTGGTTACGATCGTGAAGCATCGCGATGGGCACAAGGCACACAGTACGACGCCGAGACAGTTACGCCAAATGATCTTGATCGCGCCTTTGCTGCGATCGCGGTGATGGTCGCYTCGCCGGGSTCWWTGATGATSTACAACGGSGAYGARTATGCAMTGGCTGGCGCAGACGATCCTGATAATCGGAGACCGATTCCTTGGCAAACGATCGAAGGGGACGAGGACAATGTGTATGGGCGATTCAACCGCGCAGTCAATGAAGTTCTCAAGCTGCGATCCGAGCCAGGCATTGATGATGTATTACGCTTTGGGGATGCCAAGTTTATTGGCAACGCGGATGGCTCATTGATCGTTCGTAGGCAGCTCAACAATCGCCGTGTGGAGTTCTTGATTCCGAGTGGTTTGGCGGAGGAATCGGAGGCAACTTGGCCGACTCTAGATGACGGTTGGACGGCCGTTGGCGAAAGATCACGAAAGATACTGGTCGAAGGTGGCCAGCATGCTGTGCGTGTTCGGTATTTGGTTCTCAAAAAAATGCAAATTGAGTAGCCGATATAGTCCGAAAAACGGAGATAAAGAGAGAATTTGGACCGATATGTCGAATTCTCTGAAAAAGACACTCGCACTCCGAAAACGGTTTCGCTATTCTGTGTATTGTTGCCGGTAGATGTGCGATAAAGATATCAGTACATCATCGAGATACAGACACCAACAACCGGAGCCATATGCGTGGTTTTCGAGGAGAGCTCTTAAAGGGAGATAGTTATGAAGATTCGGACAGCAATAAGCACCGGCGTGATCGCTTCGATCGCGGGCATGGCGCTTGCACAACCAACAATCGACGGCACATATGACCCGGGCACCGAGAGCGGTTTCTATACCGATCTTATCTGGGTCAATGATTTGCCAACAGCTTTCGGCGATAACTCGGCAGGGTTGTTCACCGGCGGCGATTTCGGGAATCCAGAAGTAGTCGATACGGGTATCGAACTCTGTATCCCACTCGCATCGCTCGGGCTCTCGGGCTCAGAGTCCATCCGCCTCGCTGGCTGGGTGAATTCAGGTGATCGCTCGTTCAAGGCCAACCAGGTCGTCGGTTTCCTTCCAGTTGATACCGGCAACCTCGGTAACGCACAAGATTTTAATGCTGCACCATTCGATGGCACCACACAGCACATTGATATCGATCTCTCCACTGTTGCCTCGGGCACAGTTACAGTCGATGGCGTGATCGACGGCGGCGTCGGTGGCAGTGCATACACCAATGTTTTCCTTCAGGGGAACTACACCGGATTCGGTAACGAGACCGACGGCACCGTCGATGGCTCGGGTCCAAACGGTGGCGGTTCAGAAATCGATGGCATCTACATCGCCAAAGATGCGACAAACCTCTACATCTTCGTAGCAGGTAACCTCGAAGGCAACGGCAACGCGATCGATCTTTACATCGATACAACTGCTGGCGGTTCAAGCACCCTCGGCTCAGGCTCAGGTGCTGGTGCGTTCATCATCGATGGCCAGTCCGGGCTCGGCTTCGATGCTGGCTTCGATGCCGATTACCTCGTCTCGATGGATGCATGGAACGATGATGCTGATGACGGCACCACCCCCAATGTGCCCCGTGCTTGGTTCGGTCCAGTCGGTGGTTCGATCGATGACCTTGGTTCACTCACAGGCTACGGCGCGGCAAACGCTGGTGCACTGGCTGGTGGTATCTCGATGGGTATCGACAACTCGAACATCGAAGGCGTGATCGGCGATCAGTCGCAGTCAACCCCAGTCACACCAGACATGGAATGGGCCTACGGGTCAGAGCTTGACAACGCACGCGTCTTCATCGATATCCCAAACAACAAGCTCTACCTGTTCATCGCGGGCAACATGGAAGCAAACTTCAACAGAATGCTGTTGTTCTTTGATTGCCAGCCTGGCGGACAGAATGTGCTGCTCGACACCAATGTCGATATCAGCTTCAACAACCTCAACGGCATGAGCAACATCACCTTCGATACCGGCTTTGAACCAGACTACTGGCTCAATGTCAACAATGGTGTTGATGGCGGCACTGGCGGGTTGATTCGCTTTACTGACGCTGCAACATTGCGGACAAACGGTGCATTGATCGATCCATTCTTCGGCGTGATCGTCGATTATGGTTCATTCGATGGCGGCGATGTGGCCGCCATGCCACTGATCCCATTCGATGGCCCACGCATCGATATCCAAGATGGCTCACTCGGCAGCCTCTTCGCTAACTACGGCCCACGCCTTTCGCAGCTCGATCCAATGAGCCCAATCGGCAACCTCATCAATGTAGACCTCAACAACTCGAATGTTGATGGCGTTACCGATGTAAGTGCATCGGGTGCTGCGGATGTCAATACCGGTATCGAGATCTGTATTGATCTCGATGAACTTGGCTGGGACGGCGTGCAAGATATTCTCGTTGCAGGTTGGATCGTCAATGAAGGGTTCGACTTCATCTCGAACCAAGTTCTCGGCGGTATCCCAGGTCCAGACAATGTCGGTCCCCGTGACTCAGATGGCGACGGAATCAACGATCTTGATTTCAACATGATCGCTGGTGATCAGTTCTTGAACTTGACCAACCCAACCGTGATCGATGTCTGTGCTCCAGACTACAACGGCGACGGCGTGCTCAACTTCTTTGATATCTCCGCATTCCTCGGGCTCTTCAGCGCTCAGGATCCTTCGGCTGACTTCAACGGAGACGGGTTCTTCAACTTCTTCGATATCTCGGCATTCCTCCAAGCATTCAGTGCTGGGTGTCCGTAACTTTAACATTGCTCCAAGCGTGTAACGCACTTGGAGTTTGATACAATCCGGGCGTCCGTGTTCAACAGCACGGACGCCTTTTTCAAGCGAAACCCTCGCTCGTCCGATAGAATGAAATCTTTTCCGGTCCCCATCAACTCATTGGAGATGAACTGTGCACGCAAGTAAGCATTGGTCAACCCTCGTCGTCTTTGTTGTCTCGCTCGCTCTCTTTTCAGTAGCTGCCTTCGCTGAACCTGAGATGGTCCGCCCAGAAACACTCCCACAGGGCTTTGTCCTTGTCGTGACTGATTCGTCGGGCAAGGCGGACAAGGATAATCCGGTGTATTTCGCGGGCAGCATCAACGGGTGGGATCCTGCCGATCCAGACTCTGTGCTTTCTGGGCGTTCGGACTTGCGTTGGCAGCTTGTGCTCGACAAGGATCTTCACGGCGTGAGTGTGCAGTTCAAGTTCACACTCGGTGGCTGGGATCGTGAAGAGGTCGATGCTGAAGGCAACGCGATTGCGAATAGGTCTTCGCCGATGGTTGATGTGTCGAAGCTCAAAGAGGGCGAACGCCCGGTGATCGAACTTACTGTTGTCGATTTTCGCGAGCCGGTCTCGCTCGCCGAGCAGGTTCGCAAGTCTGGGTTCTATCACACACTTGAAGTCACCGGCGATGTGACTCGGCTTTCTGTCCAAGGCGGCGCAGGCGGCGCGGAGGCGATGACCCGCGATCTCCAGATTTGGACGCCTCCAGGATACAACGATTCTGCGAAGGCAGATAAACAGTATCCGGTGCTGTACATGTTTGATGGGCAGAACCTGTTCGAGCATCTCCCCGGGTTGCCCGGCGAGTGGCACGCGGACGAAACCGCGACCAAACTGGTCGAATCGGGCGCGATCGAGCCTGTGATTATTGTGGGTATTCCACATTCGGGTGCGCATCGCATCAGCGAGTTCTTGCCGTTTGGTTCGTACAAAGGCGTCGAGGGCGACGGGCAAGACACCATGGATTGGGTGATTTACGAAGTGATGCCTCGCGTTGAGCGGGCGTTCCGGGTCAAGACCGATCGTGCATCAACTTCCATCGGCGGAGCATCCCTCGGCGGCTCGATGGCCCTCTATGGCGCGACCGCGCACGCTGACCGATTCGCCAACGCGATTGTTGAGAGTTTGCCGATGATGGGCGACAACGGCGCAAGCGCGATGAGCTACTTATCATCCGTCAAGAACTGGCCGGACAAGGTGTTCATCGGGATGGGCGGCAAAGAGGTCGGCAATGACTCGGCTGATGACGATCTCAACAAGCAATATCAGCAATGGGCACAGACGCTCGATCTGGGATTGGCAGCGTCGGGATTGGGCGAAGATCAGAGGCTATTGGTCATCGAACCCGATGCCAACCACAACGAAATCGCATGGGCCGAGCGGTTCGAGCGGGCGTTGATGTTCCTTTACGCCAAGTAAGTCTGTTTCGTTGGTTTTTCGTAGATCAACTTTGCAGTAAGAACAGGCGAACAGGCCGATGTATACTCAGGTTCCTATTGGAGGTTGAGTATGCAGTTGTCCCAGAGTATGTACCTGTTTGTGCGCATGGTTGTGGTGGTCTCGGTCATCGCCGGGTCTGGGTGCGCGATCGAACGCAACAGCCGACGCGCGGACAGGGTTATCGATACCAAACTCAATGCCAATGTCTTTGGGCTTTGGGTGACGCGGTGGGATTATCAAACCGCTGATGAGATTCGCACGATTGTTGCCGATGCTTCGGCGATGGGTGTGACGGATTTGTATTGGCAGGTGCGTGGGCAGGGCGATGCGTATTACCGATCGAGCTTTGAGCCTTGGGGCGAAGAACTCACCGCGCCGCGAGGCGAGGGTATTGATCCAGATTTGAAAAACCAGCCTCGGATTCTTGATCCGGGGTTCGATCCATTGTTGGTGGTGATCGAAGAGGCGCATCTACGCAGCGTGCGTGTGCATGCGTGGTTGAATGTGATGCCGATGTGGCGAGGTAAGACGCGGCCTATGGATCAGTCGCATGCTTTGTATACGCATCCTGAGTGGCGATTGAGCGACGAGACYGGGCAAGCCCAGCCTTTGGGCAGTGGGTATGTCGTGGTGAACCCGGTGCTCAACGAAGTGCAAGATCACATCGTGCGTGTTGTTCGAGATATTGTTTCTCGGTACGATATCGACGGCGTGCATCTCGACTACATCCGATTCCTGACCGACGAACTTGGCAAAGAAAAACTGTACCCGGGTGATGCCAAGAGTTTGTCGTTGTATGCTCGGATGGTGGGGGATCGGGCGACGGCTGGGCAGATCAATCGCACAAAATATCGAGCGTGGATCAGAGGGCGGATTACGACATTGGTCGAGCGGATCGGGACCGAGGCGTTGCGTGGGCATCCAGATGTTCGCTATTCCACAGCGGTTTGGCGCCGACCAGATTTGGCCAAGGATCAGTATCTACAAGACGCGGTTCGTTGGGTGAACGAGGGGATTGTTGATGAGATCATGCCGATGATTTATACGGATAAGGACACGCAGTTTGAGGATGATCTCGAAGCGTGGTACAAGGTGGTCGATCGCAAGCGCGTGATCGCAGGGATCGGAACCTACAAGCATAACTCCGGCGGCCAAACCCTGTCGCAAGCAAACCTCGGGCACCCGCGTCGATTTGTACTCTTTGCATACTCATCAATTTTCGAATCATCCAATCCTGGGCAGGACGATCATCAAGAGATGGTGCGATCGCGGATAATGAAGCGCGAAGCTTTGACCCAGTTTATAGATCGGGTTGGTCACTGAGATGGGCTCGCTGGGGATCGATATCGGAGGCTCAAGTGTCAAGGTTTGTCTGCTCGATGGCGAGATGTGCACAACGGCGCGAAGCACCGGGTATACAAATCCAACACGCGAAGTGTTGAGCGAGGCGATCGAAGAAGCCGTCGCGTTGCTTGGTGATGTTTCTGCATCATCGGTTGGATTATGCTTGCCCGGGAAGCAGTCGGTTGATGGGGAGTCGATTGATGTTTCGGTGAATCTACCTTGTCTTAACGGATGGGCGTTCGATGAGTTGCTCGCGAGTGCGCTTGGGTATGTGCCTGAAAACTATTCGGTCGTCAGCGATGTGCAAGCTGCGGGCGAGGACTTCATGTGTGCGCACAAGTGCAGCGGTCGAACCGCGATCATTGCGATCGGGACGGGCGTTGGGCTCGCGGCGTTTGATGATGACGAGCCGATCGGTATTGGGAATCGCGGGATCGGGCATCTCGGGATGATGGACATGGGTCGGCTCGGAGCGTGCGATCTTGTCGCACCCGATGGCAGCAAAGACACACTCGAATCATACATCGGGACGCGAGCGATGGAGCTGCGATTCCCCGGCGTTGAACCCAAGGACTTGCCCGAAGCGATCGGGACACTTTCGATGAATGAGCCGAGTATGCAAGCACTTGTTCGAGCGATTCGGATTGTGCATGCGATCTATGGACCCGATCAGGTCGTGCTGATGGGCGGCGTGGGGATTGCGATGAAGCCTCTGCGAAGCGAACTGGATTTGGCGATCCGCGATGGGTTGACGAGCCTTGCAAAAACAGACTGGCGATTGATGTTCGGCGATTCGGCGTATCACGCCGCTCGTGGTGCTGCGAGGTCTTCAACGGCTTGATTCGGACGGTTCCCAAGCAAACACACACTCGATGAGAGCAGCACCCCGATGGTGAGTTTCCAYGTGAAGTGGATGCTGTAGAAGTATTCGATGTTCTCTGTATGGAGGAACTCGAAATTGTTATAGACGAATGATTGGACGCTGAGCATCCAGAGGAATCCGATGATGAGTGCTGCGATGACGGATCGGGATGATCCGCGTTTGGTGAAGAGTGCGGTGAAGAATACGCCGATGAGCCCGGCGTAGGCGAAGCCCATGACGCCGAGGGCGAAGTTGATGAGCGAATCGTTGTTAGCACTCTTCCAATAGATGCACACGCACGCGAAGGTGCCGAGGATGATCCCCCACACAACGACCGCAAGCCGACCGACGAACACGAAGTGGTGTTCGGGAGTGTCTGGTTTTCTCGCAGCGACCATCGGGCGATAGATGTCGCTGATGTAGGCTGCGCTCATTGCGTTGATCGCACTGTTGAGACTCGATAGCCCAGCGGCGAACAGCCCGGCCATCATCAATCCACGCACGCCGGGCGGGATCTCGGTGAGGATGTAGTGCAGGAACACCGTCACCGATTCGCCCGGAGGCGTTGTCGCGTTGAGCGTGGTGAGTTCCGGGCGTTGGTACACGATCCAGAGGAGCAACCCGACGGTAAGAAAAATCGCAACAGTGGGGATGCCGAGGAGGATGCCGGTGATGACCGAGCGGGCGCCGTGCTTTGCGGATTTACAGGTGAGCATACGCTGGGCGAGGTCTTGGTCTGTGCCATAGGAACCGATCCCGAGGAGCGTAAACCCGATGATGCACGCCGGGAGCGAGAAACTATGGCGAGGATCGAGCGAGAGATCAAAGAGTGTGAGCTTCGATGCACCCTCGTCGGCTCCGGTCTTGAGTTGCGCGATGATCTCTGCAAACGGAGCATTGAACGAGTTGGTGATGAGCACGATCGCGCACAGTGCGGCGCCGATGAGTATGCCGAACTGGATGACATCGGACCAGATGACTGAGCTGATCCCGCCTGCGAGTGTGTAGACGATGCCCACGCAGGTAAGAATGGCGATCGCGATGATGAGGTGGTTTGGTTCGGTGCCTTTGTCGAGCCCAAAGAGCAGGATCGAAGCCGGGATCGCCCCAGCATAGATGCGTGCGCCAGATGCAAGCACGCGTCCGATCATAAAGGTGATGCTTGCGGATTTTCGTGCTGCGGGCCCGAAGCGTACTTCGAGGAGTTCGTAAATCGAGGCGCTGCGAGATTTGTAGAAGGATGGGAGAAACAAGAACGCGATGACGATCGCCGCGAGGATCATTCCGATATTGGTGGCGAGGTAGGTGATATTGCCGGCGTATGCAATTTCGGGCGCACCAATAAATGTGACGGCTGAGAGTGAAGTCGCAACGATAGAAATCGCAACAGCCCACGATGGCATGGAGCGCCCGCCGAGGAAGTAGTCTTCGGTGGTTTTGGTTGTTTTGCGTGTGAAGAGATACCCGGTGATGGCGAGCGCAAGGAAGTAGGCTCCAAGGACGACCCAGTCGGCGAATGCGAACCCAGAGTTGGCAATGGGATCAATCTGGGCTTGTCCGAGTGTGCGTTGTGCGAGGGTCATTGCCATATCTCATTTTCGGATATCCGAGCATGATCTCGTCACAATGGCGAGCGACTTTGTGGGGCTTTAGGTGTGTTGAGGGCTATACTCAGGCACCCACTGGAGCGGTGGCAGAGCGGTTGAATGCGCTGGATTCGAAATCCAGTATGGAGGTCTCCTTCATCGGGGGTTCGAATCCCCCCTGCTCCGTTGAACCGTGTTTCTGATTCAGAAACACGGTTTTTTAGTGGGATTTTGGAGGTGAGTTCCAAAAGAGTTCCAAATAGGGCGGTTTTCTTACCTCGGACGGAGTTCCAGAATATTCTCCGTTATGTTGGGCACGAATAAGCTGAAATCCGGTATAGTTTCTTTTTGAGTTTAGGAAGCGTTCAAGTAGAACGCCGTAGTGAATATTTGAGAGCGTAGTGCATCTGGCATGAGGTCGCAGCTTGTTCGCCAGTTCAAGTGTTTCAGGATCAAGAGTAGCTTCTCGATTCGGATCAGAATCAAGCACAAGAGTTCAAACGGGATGTTCGAATCAGCAGCTGCCACACGAGGATGATTTATGGAAGAGCCTGGTACAATCACAGGTTGGCTCGAACAAGCTCGTGATGGTGATGACGAAGCGTTTTCGCAAGTTATCATTGAGGTTTACGATGATCTTCGGCGGCTCGCATCGATCCAGCTTCGAAAATCAGGAAGCGTGGGCACATTGCAGACAACTGGCCTTGCCAATGATGCGGTAATTCGTCTTCTCAAGGCGAAATCAGTGAAAGCAAAGAACAGGAAACAGTTCTATGCATTAGTTGTTGAAGTCATTCATCATGCATTCGTTGATGAAGTTCGAGCTGCAATGACTCAGAAACGTAGGCCACATAAACCTGTCGCATACTACAGTTTTCATGTGGAGGAAGAGGTGTTTACGCTTGATCTTCTGGTTCTTGACGATGCTCTCAAAGAACTTGAGCTGCATGACGCCGAGAGTATGCAGGTGATCTTGCAGCGCTTTTACGCGGGGCGATCTCTTCGGGGGACTTCAGAAGTACTTGGGTGGACAATGGCGAAGACAGTAAAAAACTGGAAATATGCAAGAGCTTGGCTCTTAGAGCGAATAGGGCCAGAGTAGAGTCAGTTTAAGTTTCTTTACTCAAATCAGCGCACATTGATCAGTGGCTTGCGACTGTCTAGGTAGGGAGTATTGTGTGCAAAGTTGGAATGAAAAAGAAGTATTCTTGAGAGCTCTTGATTTAAATGGGGATGAACTCGATCAGTTTTTACAAGATCATTGCCCAGATGAATCGAGGGCGGACAGGATTCGTCAGTTGCTTGCGAGAGCTCATAGCAGGCAACAGGAATCAGAGAGTAAGAATCCTGTTGATTGTGTCGATCAGATTGATGAGTTTGAGATCATCAGGACACTTGGCTCTGGCGGATCAGGCGTGGTGTATCTCGCCCGTGATACAATTTTAAGACGGAATGTCGCATTAAAAGTGCTGTACCCTGGTGGGCACCACTCAGAAGAAATTAGAGTTAGATTTCGTAGAGAGGCCCAAGCAGCAGCGAAGCTTCATCACTCATCAATTGTTGGCATTTATCGCTATTTTGAGTCTGATGAGAATGCGTATCTTGTGAATGAGTTTGTTGACGGACCTGATTGGGGTAAGTTGATTGCATCTGAGCAAAGCCGCCAAAGTCATTCTGACTCTGCCGAAGGCATCGATAAGTGGATCAAGAAGGTGTGTTTGTATATTGAGCAAATCGCAAGAGGGCTTGATGAGGCGCATCAAGCGGGGATAGTTCATCGGGATGTGAAACCGTCGAATATTTTGATTGAAAATGACACGACGGCCAAGTTGACTGATTTCGGAATTGCCCATACTGAACAGGACAGTGTGCTGACGCAAACAACTGGGATTTTGGGAAGCTGTCACTATATGAGTCCGGAACAAGCGATTGTGGCAGGGACGAAGGTGGATTGCCGGAGCGATGTTTTTTCGCTTGGTGTAGTCCTGTATGAATCTTTAACGCTCGATAAACCCTTTGATGGGCAGACTGTCACCGAGGTGCTTCGTGCGTTGACGAGTAGTGAGCCGGTACGGGTGCGTTCAAAGAATCACAGAGTATCGCGCGATCTAGAAACAATTTGCCATAAAGCACTCGCTAAATCTGCCGATGATCGATATCAAACAGCAGCACACTTTGCAGCGGACATGTACTGCTACCTGAATGGTCACCCAATCCTCGCTCGCCCGCCCAGTGCTTTACAAAAATGTGGGCGATTACTTTATAAGCGGCGAACGATCCTTGCTCTCGGCGGTATTGCCGCAGTGGGCTCATTTTCAGGCATTCGTGTATATCAGTTGATGTCAGATAAACGGCCACAGATTCAAACTGATCACATTGACCCTGAGTTTCAGATTTCGTACTCGATCATTGACCTCAGAACAGGATTGGTAGGTGCTCAGATATCTTTAGGGGCCGCAGGACATGGTTCATTTAGAGTCCCTTCCGGGTATATCCGGGTATGTGTTCAATCGGTATCTAGTGTTTTTGTAGAATACACACGATATCTAAATGACGGGGAGTCATTTGAGTTGCCTGCTTGGTCGGGTAATGAGCAGGTTGCGAGTGATATGGTCTTCATTTCTCGCAAGGCAGTTGTTAGTACATCTAGCCATCTAGAACAAGCAGAAGTGGATGGGTTGGAGATGCAACAGCCAGATTTTTGGATTGATCGTTATGAGGTSASMAATGMWMAWTATGCRRWRTTTATTGCAGAATCCAACGGTGCGAGATTACCTCCTGAGTTCTGGCAGGAAATAGATGTCTTGCAATGGAGAGAGGCAAATCAGGTGCAATGGAACGAGCTTCCTGTTGTCGGAGTGAGTTTCTATGAGGCGCAGAGCTTTGCAGAATGGACCGGTAAACGATTACCAACGCTTTGGGAGTGGAGGCAGGCGGCTACAGGTTGGGGTGAAAACGCATATGCGTGGGGTGGTACGAACCCTGATGAATACACAGGGAAAGTAAACTGGGACAATACCGTTCATCCAGAATCGTGGGTTCAGTATCCGCCAAATATCAATGCAGAAATTCGATCAGCGTATCTAAACAATGCGTGGGGGCGGTCTAAGCCGCATGGTGACTGGACAGAAAACACAGGCATTGCCCACTTGATGGGCAATGTGGCTGAATGGACTGAGACCATTCCTGGGGCTATGAGCCTTGGTCAGCGGCGAGTAATGAATAATTTTTGGACATCTCGCGCACAACCGTTTGGCGATGACGACTTTGATATTGAAGCATCCGATCGGAAGATTGGATTAGGATTTCGATGTGCAAAGAGTAAAAAGGAGAAGTGAAGATGACTCAAGAGTCTGCGATCGTTCAGCAGCAGCTGAATCTTTATAAAACGGTTTTGTCTGTATCTGCCGCTGGAACACAGGGGACGGTTAATCAGTTAGTGGTTCTATCAGATCCAGGATTCGTTGATGGGGATTATCACGAGTTTCAGTATTTGGATAGACCTCAACTAAACAATGCTGACATTATGGTTGCCGTCCGATTTCCACTAGGGCTTTCTTCAAGTGACAAGGAAGATATCTTCAAAAAARYTGATAAAGCGATTAACACAGATATGTCATGCGACCTCGTTTCGGCAATGCAAAAATGGGCAAGTGGGTTTTCCTTTAACCACAGTGGGAACGGATTTCCCACTGAGCTTGAGACAAGGGCAGCTGTTCAGACACAGATTCAAGCAACAAATACAAGTGGTTGCATTGAGTGTGGAGTCCGTGTTTTAGACAACAAAGAGTTTTACATTTACAAAACAGTGATAGATCAGAATGGGAATAAAGTTGTAATTCGTATTTGTATTATTGAACACCAGTTGAATGTAACGGGTGCGTCAGGTGGAGGGCTACCAAATGGTCCGTTGATTTATTCGGTAAACAACGGGGAAGTCGTGCGGGTGGTTCTTCTCCTTCGGATAACGCTAGATAGTGTAAAGACTCTGGGTTGAAAACGCAGTGGATGGCAGGTGGCTTCGACAGAGTCTGAATATCTGTTGCTGTTCTACTGACTCTCTGTATGTGGAGCAATAAAGAAGAAATGCAGAATGATTTCAATCGCATGTAGTTTTTGTGTGCCTAGGCAGCGTTTTTTCTGGATGCTGTACGAGTCAAGCTTGTCCCGGTGAAGTGGCAACAGAATCTCTTTCCTGCGATTCAAAGTAGGTCGGTGCGGTCTGGTTTGTTCCCGAAGTTGCTAGAAACGATGATGATGAACAACGGTAAGAAATCAATAGCTGTTCACAACACCATCGTGCTTTCACATGAGGCCAGTCTTATTCAGCCTGATTTCTTTCCAACTGATCGAAACAAGGGCAATGTTTGCCCCGTATTGAGTTTGGTCTTAGAGACAGTACAAATGCCGCCACCCTGATATGAGAGAGTGATGCAAACAGTGGGGGTAGTAGGTCAAGCTGTCTCTTTGGTCCAATCGGTTYACACTAAGAAAGAGAAGTTTATGCTCAACATATTTTCACGGATGTATATTAGAATCGTTCGAATCAGCAATATTATCGCARCGCGAAAATTTGTTGAACAGTGGGCTGTTCCAGATTTGTCCGGCAAACAATCAGTTGGCAGATCAGCTACGCTGCTCTGCTTGCTCTTGCTCATGGGCACAAATACGGGGTGCAAGAGCGTATCCGAGTTTCATACATACAAGGCGGAGCGGTCAAGTGTTCGCTCGTATGACGGCGTGCGCCAGATGCTTGAGCAAAGCAATCTCAACATCGTATTCGTGCACGGGATGGGGGATTTCTCTCAGGGAGATCCCAAACAAGTGATCGATCATCTCGTTACGGAGCTTGATTTGAAATTCATCAAAGCCGAGCCAATTCAACAGGTGAGGTATGAGAATGTGTTGGTAGGCTTAATTAAAGATTCACTGTTTCAACATGATGAATCAGGGAATAGTGTGAGATTCAAGCAGGTGGATTGGAGTTTGTCGACAAACTTTGTGAAACAGAGTGCCTTCGAATTTGACAATGACAATCTTGATAAGCGGGGATCGAGGCTCCCGAGACACTCCAAGATCAAACAGCTTCAGAACTCCTCGCTAGGCGATGTTGCACTTTATCTCAGTCCAACATTTCGGCCCCGGATTCAGGAGGCTTCACGCGTAGCGATTCGTCAGATCGGGGCTTCTCTGAGCAAAGAAAGCGAGAAACAAACAAGAACGATTGTGATCGCGTACAGCCTAGGTTCAAGAATTGTATTCGATATTATGGATGCCTCAATGAACAAGGGGGGGCAAAAAGAGTTTGTCGCATTTACAGCATCAGTTGATCGGTTCTTTATGCTGGCCAATCAACTCTCGCTGCTTGGACTTGCCATCGATGGGAAAGAAGGCAAGTTGGAATCCTATCCCTATTTTTTTAAAAATGATACAAACCAAAGCTCTAAGGATGAAAAGCAGTTCAAGATCATCGCGATCACGGACCCGAACGATCACCTCAGCTTTCGAATCGAAAAAGCACTGTTCGATTCACCCATCGGTGATCAGATTCTCGATGTTGACTGCACAGTAGCGAAGAAAGCCTACCTAATCCCAGGCATTGGGTGGATGATCAATCCGGTAGCAGCACACACGCACTATGGCAGGACTAAAAAAGTGCTCAATCTGATAACTGACGGATACACAATTATAGAATAATCGTTGCCGTGGCATGTATTGTCACAACTCGCATCAGTTTTAAACAACCTTAACATATCTGGAGACTCAAATGTTGACTCAGAAATTTACTCCCATTATTTCACTCATCGTGTTGCTAATTATGTTGGTCGCAACAGGTTGCACAAGCACGCAGAGTGCGGGTCCGCTACAAAAAAAGCGGAAGAGCATAGAGCATGTCGAAGTGGTGTTCATCCCCGGTATTTCCGGCGAGAGTTCTGATTCAAAAAAAATTGATGCCGTACCGGTAGTCGTTGGATATGCGGTCGATGGAGCGTTGAAACTTGCTGAGTACCTGATAAATCGAGAGGCCAAGAAATACGAAGCGATCTATTCTGCAAACACATTAGTGACTCTTAAAGGGGTGGCACCGAGACTTCCTGATCGCGCAGATAGTGAATGGGGTATGAAAGAAGGTGGCATGATCGTGATGATACGGTCTGTTGAGGTCGAGAAGGCGATAGCGGTCGAAGAGAGGCTTGAAGCACTCTTAGGAGAAATGAAAAGCGAGCTGGAATTCGGGCAAGCGCTATCAGATAAAGTTATAGGCAAACTCAAAATTGCCAAGGAAGACAATCAACGAATCACATTCATCGGAGTCTTCGAAGTTAATCCTAACAGCTTCGATGTTAAGTCTGAAAGCAAGTGTGGGGAAATTGCCAGCATACTCAACATCCAGATGCGGGGCTACTACTACGCGGCACTGAAAGCGAAATCGGTGAACAACGGCCGAGGGGTTTGGGGTTTGTTCAAAACAAAATCTATCGCAACGATTGAAATCAAAGGGCCCGCAGCAGACTACCGTTACGATGGTGGGCAGTAYAAAGCAGCGGGGGTTTTCCCTCTCTTGATCAAAGAGTGCAATAAGTGGCAGTGGTATAATCCTAAGAAAAACTCAAACTGGATATCCGAGACCTACCGTATACCTGCTTCGGAGGAAATCACAATTGTGGCAAGTGTGCGAGAAACTACCAAAATGAAGAAATTGCTCAATGACCTCGCCAAGAAAACTGGCGCAATAGAGATCGATGTCGATGAATGGTTCTCAGACGGCGAAAATTAAATCCATTTTGGTGATTCGCACCTGCTCATGTTTAGATGATATTTGTCGTAGTTTGAATCCAAAATGAGTCTGAATTGCAGTGTCTTTTACTATACAGTCGATATGATTGATGGTGAACTCAAACTGATTTATTCTCATTAGACATACAGTGAGCATCTCAATGAAAACCCATCAGTTGATTCGAAATGAACTGGATGAAAAAGAACGCCTCCGCTTGTTTGGAAAACTTCGAGTGATCGCTGGCCGAAAAGGCATCCCAGATCATGAAATAGACGATTTGGCTCAAGAGTGTTTTCAGGGGGTCTGGAAGTGTTTGAATAATCGCGAACTGTCATGCAAATGCGGCGGAGCATTTGACAATGCACAATGTCAACGATGCGGAACAGAGTTCTCCCAAGCATTTGAAAACTACCTGGTAAGATCACTAGCCAATCTCATCACTTCAAGGTTTAGAAAAATACGGCGTCAACCGCGTTTAAAAGAACTAAATGATCAAGCCGAGGCAATCAAAGCTCCTCCCATCGAGGCAGCGGATAAGCCAACGATCAATCAGCAACAAATAATCAAAGCCTGTGAAAGTGTTCGCGAGCAACTCAGGCCTGAGGATATCCAGTTGTTGCGAAATCGCTACATAAGCAATTGGAGTTGGATAAAAGTAGGAGAGTATCTGAAGCCCCCAATCAATGCTGACCAGGCTCGTAAAAAAGCAGGAAGAATTGGCAACTCCATTCTTCGGCAGTTTCAATCGGAGTTGGGGTTGTTGGTGCATGAGCTACTTTTATATCCATTTTCACAGTTGGCCGGACAGTTGCTGACGGAGGAAACCCATGACTAATCCTCGTTCTATCCTTGCCAGCGTCATTCTCGAACTTCGGCAACCTTCTGCCAGTGAGTTGAGTTCTGAGTTTCGAACTGGGGTTGAGCAGTATTTGATGTTGTGCTGTGTGAATCCTTCATTCTTAGCTGCTCATGTTCAGCAGTTGACTGGTCACTTTGATGTTTCAGATTATCAGCAAAGAGAATTTTTGGACTCGATTCACTACCGAGATTTGATCTTGAGTTCGGGATTTAGCAGACTCAAAGATCAAGAGTTGCTTGTGATGAGCTTGGACCTTGTCGGACTGCAGGAGATTGGACAAGAAATCAGTGTTCAATCATGCGCGGGCACACTCACGCCTGTGTGGGCTGATTTTTTACACTCGGAACACCCAACTCTCGGGCAAGAACTGCCTTCGATATCTGATCGAGAAATATCAACCCGATTAGCATTCATTGGCGATGCGCAAGATTCAGTCGAGCTTTCAGATTCTCAAGAGACTGAACCAGTCTTGGCTGGTGATGTGTGGAGAGGTGAGGGTGGTGCTCAAGATGGCCAAGAAGAATCGGATGAGCCACGATCTTTGAATGGATACCCTCAACTCTTTGTGCTTGAAGATATCTCGGGGAGTCTTGATTCAGAGACTGGCTCAAAGATTGAAATCCAGGTCGATATTCAGTATGGTCATCAAGAACTTGTCGTCAGTGCTTTCTTGCCATTTATCGATCGAGAAATTACAGATTTATCCTTGAGGTGGTTGGACCAAAGTGAGCAAGTGCTTGGGACAGCGGTTGCTGATGAGGCGGTTGTGCTTGTGGTGAAATCTGAACGCCACCCAAGACCATACGATACCATCGAGCTATCAATTGATATCCGAGACTGTACTACAACATCATCACTGCGGATTGAACTCTAGTTCCTACCCTGCACCTGTGACTGCAAATGAAGCCCAATACACGGGGTGGCTATAAGGGTGTGAGTCTTCGCCCGTGGCTTGCTCTTTTTCGCGGTGCGTGCTCATCATCTTTGTTTCTGCAGGAGTCAGTTGGTCAGGGAGTAGCTTGCTGACTTCACGAAGTGTACTCGTCTTCAGCCACTGCTTTGCCTTTTGTAGTGCGGTGACAGGGTCGAGAGGTTGAGCAACAGAATCTTGTTCATTTCCCCGAAGAAGGATTTCATAGAACTTGATCATCAATAAACAAGTCGCCGTATCGTCAACCTTCCATCGACTGGCAACAATGTTCTTCGCTCCCATGTGCATGAAGCCGAGCGGCAATGCTATTTGTGAATCCGCTATCTTGGGGCCACTCCCACTGTGACATGCAGAGAGTACAGCGAGCTCACAATGTTTTAGTGCACCGCCGAATGATTCGAGTATTTCTTTGAGCTTGATCTCGCCGAGATGATTTGTTTCTGGCGATACGAGTATGCGTGCATCTTGTGGGGCTTCCACCGAACCAGGGAATGCGTGGGTGGCGAGGTGGAGTATTTGGCAGTCTTTGAAATGAGCAAGCATATGGCTTTGAGTGGCYTCATTGGCGATCAGTGACCTGCTTTGCCATCCAGAGTCTTTGGCAAGCTGAACAATTTTGATTGCTTCGGTGCCAGAGCGGGGAAGTGGAGGGAGTTCGTTGTTTGAACTGTCATGCGGCAAAGTTGTACTGTTTGTTGATTTTGCGGCGGAATAGCTCGGGTTGCCGATGGCGAGTAGGTGCCCGTTAGGCGGATATGCCTCCTTCGCTTTCGAACCTTGGTTCCGAAGATATGAGAGTGCAGAAATAGATGGTGTTTCTGGCCAAAGTTTTTGTGTGAAGTGGGATCGGCCAGACAGTTCAGCGATTGATCCGAGCGGAAGTTGATGGAGTGGCCCATCTGGAATCACAATGACCTTCTTGATGTTCGCCATTGCGTATTGGACAATACGAGGAACCAGCAAATCGATTAACTCACTCGCTTCAGCTACGAGCAGTTCATTTTTATCCTTTGCTTGAATGCTCTGATAGAGAGCATTGATGCGGTCGGATAGATCGTGCGTTTCATTTGCCGCAGCAATCGGTTCGGCAATTGGCAGAGAATCGTTTGTCGTATGAAATGTTAAGGTGATGAAGTTCAGGCTCCAGGTGTATGTCAAGATGGCCTCATCTTTGCTCAGTAGATGGATGCAATCAGCGATCGGGCACGGCTCTGTGGAAGGGATGAGTTCTTGTTCTAGAGTAGACAACTCGGTATCGAGAGATTCGCTTAGAGCCAAAGCAGCTTGAAGTGAATGCTGGTCATTAGACTCGCATGCTTGACTTAGTCTTTCACCCAAGTCGATTCGCAACTTGTTCAGCTTGTGAAATTGTTGTAGCCGAGCTTCATCCCAGGCCCCTTCCTTAAACATCTGTTGAGCCAAGTCAGTTAGCGACAGCCCATTCCGGGAAAGAGTATCAAGCGTCACTCGGTTTCGGCCAACTTCTGCGATATCGACAATTGAATCGGGATATTCATTGATTATGGCATGACACCAGGCGGCAGCTCCCACAGTATCTTGAAGCATGTGATGATATGACATAGCGAGACGATTTTCGATCCCTCCCGTAAGCCTTCTTAGTGAGTTGATGGAGTTCAGTACTCTAAACAAATAATGACTTGCAACTCTATAATCGTCGGTGCCTTTCCTTCGGATCAAAAGTGTTGTGAGATTACTTAGGGTTCGGAGTAAGTCAGGGTGATCTTTGTGCAGTGTGTGTGAACGGATGAGCATGCATTCGATCAAAGTATCAACTGCTTCATCCAATCGGTCTTGATCGCCTTGAACATCGGATAAATTATTGAGGGTAGTGCACAGTGTCTCAATTTCTCTTGGAGATAGATCACGATCTCTATACTGATCGATCTTTGTGTTCAGGATATCTTCTGCTTCAGAGTGTTCGCCCGATGCCCCCGATGCGGTGGCGTACGCGATGAAGCTTTCAATAGTATCAGCATGCTCTTCACCCAATGCCTCAGCTCTTTTCTCCCAGCATTCATGATGCATAGTGGCGGCAGTGGCATGGAACCCTTGGGCTTGCAATGAATATGCCGCAGAGTACAAATATGTCAAAGTTGTCGGGTGATTCGGACCAAGTGTGGAAGAGTTGCATGCTTGCTCGTAGAAAGCATAAAAATCTTGAGTGTTCTCGGTTGGACGCTCTGTCATCTGCTTGATGGCAGATTTGTTGTGTTCAAACTGAGAGATCAAATCATCGGGTATGTCATGTGCGCTTTGAGCAATATGCACTCCGCCTTCCTTGATAATTGAATTTGCTTCAATGAATCTCGAAGCCTTTGCATAATCGGCGGATAAGTTGGAATAAGTCCTGATGGTGTCGGGGTGAGTTGGTCCAACTTCGCTGGATTCTTTACGCAGTTGAAGACACTCTTTTCGGATTTCGATTGCCTGTTCAAATTGCCCGAGACGGGCATATGCGCTTGCAAGATTGCTCTGGGCAGTTAATGTTGATGAGTGGTGTTTGCCGAAATCTTTGTGGTTTAACCGTATCTCATATACATGGAAAAATACTTGCACCGCTTCTTCACATCGGTCGGCGTGCATCAGTGCTTCTCCGAGTTTGCTATTGTTTTTTGCGGTGTGGATATGATCGATACCGGCCATCTTCGATTCATTCATGATCGATCTGCATTCGGTTAGGAYATCAATCGCTTCCTGATATTTGTGCTGTTCGAGCAGGACTCTTCCGAGGAATGTCATTAATGCACACAGCCCGGATTCCGCTACAGAGTGCTTCTTTGGCCTTTTCCAAGTCTGGTAGATTTCTGAATAGAATGTTTCTGCATCTTCAAGAAGGTTGATATCTCTATATAGATTGCCGATCGTATGGATGACCCGCCATGTGGCTGGGTGCTTCTTTCCTAGATGGCGGGATCTGACCGCAGACTCAAAGCATTTGTGGAGTTGCAGAATTCCTTTGTCAAAGTCACCCTTTGAGATGAGTTCTGCCGCGTATAAGCCTTGTCTTGTGAACTCTTGTTCAGTAATGGATCGACGCATGAGTATCCTCGGGTATCAGTAGGGTACGGATACTGAATGATACCAGAGGCTTGGGCGATCATAATAGATTTGGTGATTTTGTGTACTCTACCGGCCTCGTTTTTTGTCGGTAAGCATGGCTTGAAACATGTTGTCGGCTCTCGCTTGGTCCAGTTCTTCGTTCATGCTGCCCTGTTTTTTGTCTAGAACTCGATCGGTAAAATCAGATAGCGTTTGAACCCAAGGGTTGTGCAAGTTTGAATGCGATGGTGGTGTGGAAATTTCGCTTTCAATCCTCTTTGAGAGTTTAATGAGTACCACAGAACTCAATGCCAATCGGGCGAGTTCTGTGTTCTCAATGYCCTTGAAGCCGTTCTGGACTATGTGATTCATTCGGTCATCAGAGAGAAGTGAGCCTTTGGTATTCTGATCTCGGTGTATGGCCGCAGAGTTCATTGATGCTGTGTGTGCGTCCAGTGTTGGCTGATCGATGAGAGCCACAGATATGTATTCTCGAATAGTTTGGTCATCAAAGAGTGAATCTGAAGATGCATTACGGAGATACCGTCGGCACGCATCCACTACCTTCTCGCTGTCTGTCATACTTCCCCGCAACAATCTGTTAAAAAAGTAGAATGCCACGAAACATCTGCAAAGTCAACAGCAACCGGTTTGGAAGTTTTTGTAAAAAACATTTGAGATTGCACACCCGATTCTCAAATTCGAGCGTTCTTGATTGTGTCAGACGAAAGCATGTGATGCGATGTGCAAAGCAGCTCCCATTTGACTCGTGTACCGATTGCAACTTTGGGCATTGCGGTTTACGATAAAAATCGCCCTACAGAAAGGAAACGAACTATGTCAACTCATCCACAATCAGGACAGTGTGCCGGATGGTACAAATCGCGAGATTGGCACGAATCAGACGGCGTGCTGATTAACACCAAAACTGGAGAGCGAGTTCCAATCACAAGAGGAGGAAGTATCGGTTAGTGAGGGAATTTTCCCTTCACATTCTACATGGGCAAACCCAATCCCCAAGGTTCTAGCGAGCCTTGGGGGTGTTCCCAGACCTTCACAATCTATTGATTCCTTCGGGGACTATAACCCGCTCGTATGAAGCACAACTGCTTCATATGGGTCTTTGAAAATCCCAATCCTTGTTCCCTGCTAGATCGCAGGGTGAATGCTCGATCTTCTTCATTGAAAGGTGGATGGTTATGTCATGGCTATTTGGAAATCGGAAGTCGCGGTTGAAGAAACCTGACTGGCAGAAACGGCCAAACAAATCTCTGGATGCCCCGATGTTGCTACTTAATAAAGCGGGTGATGCGATTTCTTGGCGGGATGCGATGACGGGACTCTTCATGACCGGCTCGGTGGGATCAGGAAAAACATCGGTGATGCACCACTTGGTTATTGCCGCCATGCGTGGTGGGGCGAGTGTGGTGTGCTTTACCGTGAAACCACCCGATGCTGCTGAGTATTCACAGCTTGCCGAACAATGTGGCCGATCTCCGATTATCTATCGACCGCTTGAACAGCGGTTCAACCCGGTGAAGTTGATGCTTGAACGCACGGCAGGCACCTTGGGGAGTCACGAGAAGATTGTATCCCTGATTATGGATACCACCAAGCGCTTGCAGAGTGGTGCTGCTTCTGGCGATGCAGGGTTCTTTATCATGCAGGCCGAGCACTTCGTGAGCCAGTTGGTGACACTGGCCATTGCCGGCGGAGTGATCCCATCGTTCAAGTGGATTCTCGATTGCATGAACTCGGTGCCACAGAGTAAGGAAGAAGCAGCCGATCTCGGTTGGCAGGCATCATGCCCGGTATGTGAGGCGATCCGTCTTTCCCATCAGTGTGATTTATCCATGTCTGACAAGGTCGATCGCGACCAAGCTGCTAAGTGGTGGTTGCGGGATGTGGTGAAGATTCCATCAAAGACCATGGCCAGCATTGTGCTCACCTTGCAAGGGCCGTTGAGCCAGTTGACCAGAAATGAACTTGGTCAGATTCTCAACGATCCCGACGCGGACTTCGATCCAAGCTTTGTCTCAGAGACACCGTCGGTGCTCATCATTGATGCCAGCACCCAAGAATATGGCGAGCTTGGCGTGTGTCTGCAACGGATGATCAAACGGGCATTGTTTGAATCGCTCAAGACAAGGGATACCTCCGCAAATTCATTCCCAGTGATCATTGCTCAAGATGAAGTTCAAGAACTTCTCGATGCCCATACCGAGCCTGAACTTCTGCGCACAATGAGGTCGCGCAGGGTTTGTGTACTTTTAGCAACGCAGGCAATCTCAAATATCACGATGGCGGTGGGTCAATCACCACAAGCAGAATCTATTTCTCAGTCAATCTGTGGTTTGCCGGGCATCAAGATCATGATGGCCAACACCGATCCTGAGACACTGTCCTGGTGTGAACGCACGCTTACGAGCACGCCGCAGATGAAGACTTCCTTTGGATCGAAGGATCAATCCAGTGACGAGAAGAAGGGACAAGGCAAGTCATCGGGGAAGACCTCCAACTTTTCTTTCGAGTACCAGCCGTCGGTGCATGCATGTGAAATCGCTCAGTTGAAAACCGGCGGCCCGGCGAACAAGGGCATCGTCGAATGTTTCATCACCAAACTGGGCCCTCCATTCAAATCAGGAAAGACCAACATCAAGGTGGCCTTCAAACAAATCAATCTCTGAGCGTTTTTGAGTGTGTGGCGTTCACACACTCTTTATTTGCTCACACATTCTTCAAGGAGACAATCATGTCTAGCGCGTCTAACACACAACCGTCCCCACCGATTTTCGGTGCAACCGCCAGCGAGTTTGGAAAGGGGGTAAGCCAAGGCCATGCTGTTGCCAAACAAGGGCAAGCGGCGATCATCGGAAGTTTCAAGTTCGCCAAGGCAATCGCAGGGATTGCGTACTGGTCGGTCTTTCTGTTGCTCACTGGAGTGTCAGGATGGAGTTTATTGTTCATCCGAAGAAAGATCGGTCTGATGGCTTCCATGATGATCTTGCTATTGTCGTTTCTGACCATGGCATGGCTTGGCCCCAACATCACCACCATGCAAGCCGGGATCGTCATGCTCGGATGGTGGGTATTGRKKMWWRSYCTWRMWWYCSYKCAMWTYMTGSKCRKMRTMMWCSKACTYKKYWKCSYMYKGMYSAKSCACGAACATATTCATAGATGGAGCTTTGGTGAACCAGCCGCCTGGCTTGAGTATCTGTGGGGCTTGCTTCCAGACTGGATCAAACACAAATATGTCGTCCAATTACATGAGCCAATCCTGTTGGTGCTGGTAGCCGTTGGCTTGTGGCTTCTGGACTCGCTCGTTCTTGCCGATGATCCGGAATATGCCACCGCACTGTATCTGATTCCGCTGATGTCGGCTGGAGCGATGATTTCACTGGCGGCACTTGACCGAGTGGTGTCTGCCTATCAGGGGCAACTGCACCGCGATATGCTTCTCGATCAACAATCCGAAGCCGAACGCATGAACGAAATCCAAGGCTCTATGCACGAACGCGAGGCCGAGGGATATGTGCAGCTTGGCTGAATCAAAGTCGTCCTATCACTTTTTCACACTTCATTTTCTACAAAGGAGCACACAATGTTTAAACACTACCAACACCATCAAGATTTCGATCATCTGGATGATTGGCGAGGGCATGGTTCACCGATTCATCAAGGTTGTCCAAAATGCGGAAACAGACCGCGACAGTTCGATTATTCTGCTTGCGGATTCGGCAGTTGGCGTTGTCGACGCTGTGGTCGGAAGGGGGGGCGATATGGCCTTCTCTGAGAAAGGTATCCGACAATGGCGTGAGGCTGCTGAACCTCACAGCATTGAAGATTATCCGCCGATCATGACCGTGCATCAGGCCGCCCGGATGTTGCAGATCAGCCCGTCGACGCTGTATTCCAATGTATCACGCGGACGCTACAAGCACGCAACCAAGCGGGGCAATCCGCTGCGATTCAATCGCGATGTTTTGGTGCGAGAGTTCTTTAAGGGCAGGTAGTCCCTGCTCATTCCCATTCACCCTGTCAACACCCCCTAGATAGCCCGGCGAGGGCTGGGCTATCTCTTTGCCTCAACTCAATCACTTTTCACCAACTAGAAGGAATCTACGCATGAAGTTTATGGACAAATTCACTGTACCTGGCACGCGAATCATCATCGGGAAGAAATGTCAGTACAGAAAAGATCGCGACGGCAACTCCGTCGAGCGCGTCGCTAAATCTTACACCGCCGAATACCGAGACCAAGATGGTAAACGCCGATTCGAAGGGCTTGGAACAACAAACAAACGCGAAGCAATTCAAAGAGCATTGCTCATCCACCAGCAGATTGCTGATGGTGTTCAAAAGAAAAAACCGTCCGCACGACTCAAGTTGAGCTCCTTGATCGAACGATTCCTGGCTTTCAGTGAATCAAAGAATCTCGCCAAGACAACTCTGGCTCGATACCACAGCGAGATGGACAAGCTGCGGACATTCTGCACGCAAGAGGGGATTGAATATCCGAGTGGTTTTACGGAAGAGCAGTTCTACAGGTATGGGCAGTGGCTTCGTGAGCAGATTCACAAACAGCATTCTGGGTACTCACCTTCTTCACTCGAAACATCTGCGATACTTTGCAAGATGATGTTCAAATGGGGGCAAACACAAGGATTCATCCGCGAAGACCCCGTTGCACGCGGGCGCATTCCCAAGGTGCCGTCGGTGGTGCAGCCCTGTTTTACTACCGAACAAGTGTATGGTTTGCTTCGAAAATGCAAAACACTTGAGTTTGAATCTAAAAGGAAGCGAGGGTGGCGTGTGACGCATGATGCCATCGCGATGCTGGCGTTTACGGGCATGCGAGTGGGGGAACTCCAGCAGCTCAGGTGGGGTGATGTGCTTTTCGATCGCGGCGAGCACGGCGTTATCCGTGTGTGCCGTGGAGGCTCGCAGGGGGTGCCCAAGGATAAAGAGACCCGGTATGTGCCTATCCCTGAGATGCTCCGGCCATTGATAGATCAAGTTCCCAAAGACCATATGTTGGTGCTGCCAACTCTTCGTGATCGGAGCCTACTTGCGCGTGTCAAAGAGCTTGCGCGAACCTTGGGGTACGGAGGGCATTATAAGACCCATTCACTTCGGCATCAWTTTGTCAGTATGTGTGCGTCGAACAATGTGCCAATGCGTCTGACACTTTCGTGGGTAGGCCACAGCAGCAGCGATATCTTGAATGTGTATTACACGCTACATGACCATGAGTCAGAAGCCGCAATGCGTGATCTCTCAAGTCGGATTCGTATGAAAGAACGGTCATGATGATTGGACTTGGAAAGAAAATCGATTTACCCGCGTAAGTGGCAACACCCCCTATTTATGCAACCAGATAGTGTGCTATTTGCCTGTGCATGAAAATAGCACACTGGCTGTACGAAAACAGCCGGACACCTCAAGAGATCAGATTGATCTTGGGTGTGTCACGATCAACCCTTCAACGCTATCTTACCAATCAGCGTATACCACAACCTCTTATCTTGCAGAAGATCATTGAACTCACCGGCGGGCAGGTGCAACTAGCCGACTTCCTTGATGGCACGCCGCCCAAATGTGCGAAGGTGATCAAGCGACCGGATGGCACTGTCCGTTGGGTTTTCTCTTGGTCCAACGCTGTGCCTGAGCAATCAGAGATGTATTCAAGCCGTTTGAGTCCGTCACTGGTGAAGGCCATTGCAGTGCTCAATGGGCGGGCGTGGTACACGCCAAAGGGCAGGTTCCTGCTCGATGGGCGGATCAGTGATCCCAAGCGAATCGTTTCTGCAGCCAACATCATCCTACGAGAAAAAGACCAACCCATCATCAACTACCCAATCGTGGAGTCAATCGAATGAAAAATCAGGAAAACCAACCATCTTCAAATCCTATCAAAACCAACTGGCGCGCGGATTTCGCGCCACAGCTATCAATAAATCGACCGCAATCAGATTCCGATTTGTTGACAACCACTTCGCAACGAGCGCGTCATGGTGACACGAAAGGAGAAGCCCATGACCACCGATCATCACCAGTTGCTCAAACAGTTCGAAAAAGAGCATCTCTGCGATGTGATCCTGGGACGCAGACTTACCAAAGTCCGCGAGCAAGCGATGCTGATCCGCGAGGATCTGGCATTGCTCTCGGGGATACCGATCGACGAGCTGATCGACTACGAGAGCGGCCAAATTCCGATCTCGCTCAATCGGATGCGAGCCATCGCATCGGCTCTCGATACCGACGCGGTGACGCTGATGACCCGTTTGCTGTTCCCCATCTACTAACGACACAGGAAGTGGCGGCATTACTCCGAGTGCATCGAAATACTGTGGACTCGCAACGCAAAGCAGGGCAGTTGGCTTGCACCCGCATCGGCAACCGAGTCCTCTTCACCGAGGGGCAGGTCATGGACTACATCCAGCGTCAACAAACGCAGGCACAAGAAAAACCAATGAGAAAACAGGCAAGGAAACCGCTATGGACATAACGCCCAACACTTTTTATACCCAGGTCTGGGACTACCAAGGATATCAACTGGTCTCCCGGCCCGATACGCCCAACTACTACATCGCTTGGTGCAAGCCCGGATCGAGCCAGTGGAATCGACTCAGTACGCGAACCGCGGACTTGGAGCTCGCCCAGCAACGGCTCATGGAGTATGCACAGTTGCGACGCTCGCCGCCCAAGGCATTGCTTCCTCACCAGGTCTTGATCGCTGATGTCTTGGTCTGCTACATTAATGAGCAACTGAGCGGCAAGGCATGCAAAGATGCTGAATCAATTATACGGAACTGGAATCACTTCTGCCAACTTGAATCCATATCCACCGTTTCTGAACTTACACGCGGGATGCAGCAGCTGTATATGGATTGGCGGATCAAGGAGGCTTGTCTGTATCATGGGCGGGTGCTTTCGAGCGGTACGATCAACAAAGATATGGAAGTGATGCGGGCGGCTTTGAATCACGCCAAGCGGGAAGGGTATATCTCTGAGGTGCCCGCTATCAGGATGCTGCCCAAGCCGCCGCCAAGGGATCGGTATTTAGAAGCCCATGAAGTCCGCAACTTGCTCGCTGTCTGTGAGGAGCCGCATCTTCGCATGTTTGTCTTGCTGGCAATTCATACGCTCCAACGCCCCGGTGCGATCTTTGATTTACAAATAGGGCAGGTGGATTTGGCTCGTAGACGGATCGACTTCAATCCGCCGGGCCGCGTGCAGACGAGCAAACGCAGGCCGGTGGTACCGATTACCAAGACGCTTCGGCCTGAGTTGGAGCGGGCGATCAACGATTCACTCTCAGGGCATCTGGTGGAGTATTTGGGGCAACCGGTCAAGAGTGTAAGGCGGTCATTTGAGGGCGCATGCAAACGAGCTGGGCTTGCAGATGTATCCCCGTATGTGTTGCGGCACACCGGAGCAACGCTGCTTGCCGCCAACGGTGTGCCAATTTGGCAAATCTCTGGGATGCTCGGTCACAGTATCTCGAAAACGACTGAGATTTACGCGAAGCATTCGCCGGACTTTCTGAGTCAGGCTGCGGATCAACTTGATGTCATTTTTGGTGATGAAGCGTTACCAATAACACCTCCGGCTCGGCCAATGAAYCAAGAACGAGGACGGCCCCGATTGCGGCTGGTCTCAGCGGAGTAGGTGCTGAGTGTGGAGATAGATATTTATCCACGGGTAGATATCCACAGAGGAGGGAAGAGGGCGTGACGAGCACTGATGAGCAAGAATTATTCAGCGAGTGGGTGATATCGGCAACAATTTTGCGCTCAAACATGCGCCAAAATCGAGGTGTAGGCATCACTGCAAATCGGCTGAAAGCCTTATGGATAGGTGGTGGGCGATGACAGGCTCGAACTGCCGACCCTCTCGGTGTAAACACCCCGTGGTCGGGTGTATGCTGTACTTCTATTCACTTAGCTTCATGTTTGAACACAGAATTTTATATGGTGTCTTGCTCAATGAAGGAATGATGTATGCCGTAGTCCAAACGAGATGATGGAGAGTATGACATTGATCAAGAAGCACTGTCAATATCCGGTTCCAGATTCGGGGCATGGTTGATTTGCATTCCCAATATGCCAATCTCGCGAAACGACACGAATAAGCAATGGGTTAGGCTGGGGGCAGATCAATAATTCGAGAGCTGGAAAACGGAGATCTACTGCGAGATGTAGCCACACTCACTCGTGTTGAACCACACAGGAATACATCTATTTCGTGGCTACACTCGAAAGGAATAAAGTTGCAGTTGGATTTAGTTGGGCTGAGCTACGAATTTGCGGGAATTCAAAGCTGCCGCTCTGGCAAGTGTATCATAGCCAAGGCTGAGTAGCTCAGCACAATACTGTAGTTTATCGTTCCATCAAGCCTCTAGAATTGGGGCTATGTGTGATTTCCTGTTGACATCAGCTCTTTTTGAATCCAATGTCAAATCTACGCCCGATAACTTGATTGCGTGGTGCGTTCAGCTAATCATATCGTCTATGACAGTGAGGTATTGACGATATGCAGCAACCAAAGACATCCATCGAAGTTCTTGGCGAAGAAGAGTCGACAAAAACTCCGATGCCTGTTGATCCTGATCAAAGAGAACTCATTCAAATGCGTGATACGCTTGCGATGGAACTTGAAAACGAGACAGACGAGTGTGTACGCAGGCGATTGCAAGCATTGCTTGAATACGCTCGGCCAGAAGCTTCTATCCGTAAAGTAGCTGCACGCATGGGCTACTCTGCAAGTTCCGTCAACAACTGGAAAAAGTTATATCTTGGTAAGAATGGCGGAGTAAAGGCGCTGCGACCCACTAAAAGAGGGCCGTCACGATTTAAGAGCGAAAATCAGAAGAATCAAGTGGCGATCCGGATAGCCGAGATGCTCGGTGATGAATGCTCTGAGGTGTCATTGAGGGATATTCAGCGGGTCTTGTCTGAAGAGTTTGAGATTTGCTATCGCCATACATCGGGTGTTCATCAAATGCTGGCGAGCCTGGGTTTTGTACGGCCACGGCCTTATCAGATTCCAGATTGGGTTCAAAAAATGCGAGGATAATGCGAAGATAATGCGATTATTTTACTTTGAATAATACAGAGTTTGTGGTACGATCAAGTGTCTCACTCGGGTCTCCACCACACTTTGTCGGTTCAGCATTGGTTTGCGAGAGGCAAGGTAGCTCAGGGCGAGGCTTCAAATGGAGCCAATCCACATGTCTGCAATCACATCACAGCCTGTCGAAGTTCAATCTTCCCCCATCACTAAAACAAGTACAACCAACGAAGAATCAAACTTTCCTCGATTTCATCGAATATGGCATTTGCTTTTCCAAGCTCTTATCTCGGGGGGGATTCTTGCTGCTCTGGTTCCATTTGTGTTGGTATCAAATGGTGCAGGCACGCCAAATAATTCAAAGCCAGCAGTACGAGAAGAAGTTCATCAAACGAATACCAATGGCAAAAATATCAACATCAAGGAAGTCAAAGGGGCGGTGTACTTCGGAACGATGAGCTTTATCCCCGGGCAACAAGAAGGGGTGCCGTTTAATCAAATTGATGATTTAGAATCTGAGCAATCTGAGCAATCTGAGCAATCTGAGCAATCTGAGCAATCTGAGCAATCTGAGCAATCTGAGCCTCCGGATCTGGAGGTAAATCAAACGACAAAGACCGGCAACAAYGTGTACATGAAGCATGTACAGCAGGTAATCATTGGGCTTGGCTCGTTGGGCTTTAGCGATGAAGAGATTCAAGGGTTTATTACACGGAAGTCCTTGGTGGGTAGCCTCTCAAGCGCTATTCCGGATCTGCGTGCCGCATTCGATCTCGTCGATTCCATGGGCTTGAGGTCTGCGGACTTGCGGTCATATGCAGTGAACTCAGGGCTTGACAGCATTCCACGGCGATTGTTAAAGCTCATCACGCTGAAGCGTGATGATGATAAGGTGACAGATTTAGTTCGTATCGGCGCGTCGCTTGCAATTACATTTGGAGACCATCAGCTTGCGGAGCAGTTCAGAGAAGAGGGTTTGGCAAGTAGGCCGAATGAGTTTGATCCAGATATAGAAGCAATGATTGGCCGGATATACATTGAGAGTGGTAGGTATGAGGAAGCGATATCCATTTTAGAACAAGCGGTCTTGCTCGATCAAACGGCAAAGAGCRAGTGTCGCACAATGATCTTGTTAGCGAGAGTGTACGGCAAGCTTGGCGTCAATGATTTGGCAGCCGAAGCATTTGAAAACTCTCTCGAACAAACCTTCGTAATGCGGGACCCTTATTTGCTCGTTCAAGTGAATGATGCGCAGGCGGCATACTTCCAAAAGCGTGGGGATCTTGATTTGGCAGCGAGTCTCTGGGAGGCAAACTCTTCAATTGCTGAGATTACATTCGAGACCCAAGCTGCAACACATGTCAATCTTGCCGCGATTTATTCTGATCAATGGGAGTGGGAATCTGCGATCACACATAATTATATTGCACTAGAAATATTTGATGCCATTGACAACGCCAGATACGCATTAATGACACGGGTCAACTTGTGTCGCATGAGCGCAAAGATTATTCGAATGAGATGGTACGCCCTGACTGAAGAGCAGCAAAATACACTTTGTGATATCATCGAATCCGAATCTGCTCAGGTACTTCACTCGTTTACAGCGACACAGATACAGCGTATCGCGGCCCACCATGCGCTGGGCTGTTATTACGAGCGACGAGGGAGTCCTTCATCAGCTATCACTGCATACAAGGCATCAATTGAGTTGGGAATGAAATTGAAGCTTGAGAGCAAAGACCCAGAGTTGTTAAATGAGGTGGATGATTTTCTGTTTGATGCGGAACAGCGTGTCGCCTTGATCAAGTATCAGCTGCAAAGCTGAAAACAATCTGCCCTGTCATCATGGAGCGGTTTTCGGCAAGGGAGAAATAACTCCATCTTCCCCAATGGTGCTGTGCGGGATTCTGGGGTGTTGAAGATTGAGATGGTACCGTGTTCCTTTTCTTTCACCGGTACGAATCAAGGCCCCTCTGTCTACCAAGCCAGCAAGATCGCGCGTTGCGGTCGCACTGGTAGCTTTGGTAATGGCCACATAGTTGCTCGCGCTGAGTCCACCTTGGAAACCATGTGGGCCTTCACGCAGCATCCGGTGTAGCACCTTTTCTTGTCGCTCATTCAGTTGGCTACCCAAGCGATCAAGCAGGCGGGTTTTCTCTAGCACAAAGCTGACCTGGGCTTGGCTTCGATGCTGGGATTCTAGTGTCATGCCCGCAAACCAAGCAAGCCAGTCGGTGAGTTCACAGCCTTTGTTTGCGGCTTCAAGTTGATCGTAGTATTCATTCCGTCGTACTAGAATGGTGGCGGCTTGCGCGGTGAGAGTAGGGCGATCCAAGGCCTGTGCCAATGCCTTCTCTGAAAGCGCCCGCGCAAGACGACCGTTCCCATCTTCAAATGGATGGATGGATACAAAGTACAAGTGTGCGATCCCCGACCGTGTGATCGCTGGCAATGGCGAATTACTCGTTGGGCTTGTGGAGTTAAACCAGTTGACAAACCGCTCCATTTCTTCTGGCACGCTCGATGATGGCGGAGCTTCAAAGTGAATCGTTGGTTTGTCAAGACGACCAGAAACAACCTGCATGGGTTCTTTGTGCGTGCGGTACGCACCGATGTCACGAAGATCGCGACGGCCATGGGTGACCATACGATGCCATTCAAACAGCAACTCGTGACTCAGCGGTTCAGTGGGATTTTGATACAGGGACACCATGAGTTCGGCGATCCCTTGTTCCGCTGGTTTGGCTCGGCGGTGGTCTACAGCTAACCCCAGTTGCTTGCGGATGGATGATTGCACACTATCGCGATCAAGAAGCTCGCCCTCTATCTCGGATGTGGTCATGGCTTCTGTGGTGATGGTTTCCACCACAAGGGCATTCTGGTTATCCTTTGTCAGRTGCTCCAATGATCCGAGGATCACACCGCCATCTACCAAAAACGCTTGCTCCGCCCTCGTTAGGCGGTCAGCATTCCAGGCAAAATCTGGCCAATCGGGTTGTTCCCAGTTCCATGTCATGATCGATATCCTTTTATATATCGATCAATAATGGGCCAAAACATGATTGATATCAAGGTGCTTATCCATCAAACAGGTGGAATTCGCCGATATTCTGGCAAACACCTTGGCATGACTGCGAAGCGGTCTGAAAAGAATGGCGTGGATAGGCACTCAATATGCATATCGATGTCGAATAAAACGCCTTTATCACGCTGWTATTTGCTCCGCATAGGCACTATGGCGGTTAAGCCGCAGTTATTGACCATTTGAATCAGAGATACCAATGGCAACTCTGAGTTCAAATACTCAAGCCTTTGGCCTAGCTTTGAGATAGATATCCAAAGCATCATGTGATTCTACACCACAGGCCTCTGCCCAGCGGCAGTACTCGCCCAAGTCAATACGCCTGCTATGTGTCTCTGATGAGTGAATTGATTGCTGGGCAACTCTGAGTAGATCTGCTAGGTCGCGCTGTGTAAGCCCAGCGTTCTCCCTCATGTTTCGGAGGATATCGGGTATGGGTTGGTAGTCACCGTGATGTATTGCGCGTACAGCCATTGTCTAAGTTTGTGCGCAAAGTCGCTTGACAAGAAAACGATGTCAGGCATATGCTCTTCCAACGCCCCCAATATGGCGAGAGAGGAGTGCGAAAATCAGGTAGGTGCGGGATGTTTCTTCAAGGAACTTTGGTCTATTGATCGCCTATGTCGTGCCCGGCTACATCATCCTGTGGGGATTGAGCTTTCTTTCTCCTGAGATTCGATGGTGGCTGACAGGTACTGAACAAGTCCAGCCATCAATTGCCGCGTTTCTGCATATCACGGTTGCTTCTGTTGCAGCCGGGATGACTGCAAGCGGATTCCGATGGGCGGTGCTGGATTCAATCCATCATCGGACAGGGATTCACAAGCCAAACTGGTCCGACTCGTCGTTGCATGAACGGATCAAGGGCTACGACTGGCTCGTTGAGAACCATTACCGATACTACCAGTTTTACGCAAACTCTTTGATTAGCTTAACCGTTGCCTATGGCTGCTGGCGGCTATCGCCATCAGCCAGTGCTATCGGTGTGGGTGTGTTGGATATAGCTGTACTCGTGTGCTTCGTGGTGTTCTACGCCGGATCACGGAACACGCTTGATCGATACTACCGGCGTGCTGAATCGCTCTTGACTGAGCAAGGAGAATAGAAATGACCAATGGCGGCCATCCCACAACGAAGAGTCCGAAATCCACCCAGAAACCTACAACTGACGAAGCGAAGAACGCGAAGGTTGATGTGAAGCAGGAGCCTTCAAAGAAATGACCCGTCTTGGCTGGTGTGAAGATGCCAGCCAAGAGTTTGAAGAGGCCAAGTTCAAATGTGAGCAGGTGCGGACAAATGGGCACTTCGAATCTAGCCGTTGGTTCTTTGTCCATCCAAATCTTGATATTCGCGACTGAAGCATGGGGACACGATTCCTTGTTTGGCCACTGACATGGAGAGTACAGCGGACATTTGCGTCACTGAACGCCAATTTCAAGGAACCAGCGACCTGTAAATCGCATACACTGTTCATATGGCTACCCATGATGTACATAAAATATTGTTCGCGTGTATCGCGTGCGTGTTGATATTGATTCCACCAGCATTCGGGCAGGTTGAGCGAACCGAGCATGTTCCCTCGACACGGATCACCTCATCGATCAATCTTGCACGCTTAGTCGATCTGACTGCCCAACTCAATCATGTGGAGATCGAGTATCGGCCAACCTTGTTGAACAACAAGGCGGTGACGCTCCGTCTTGTTCATGAAGTCACGCCGCATGAACTTTGGGATCTGTGCCTCACGATCTTGCACAGCAATGATCTGACGATTATCCAGCGATCCGGAAAAGAGGGGTTGTATGCAGTGGTGACACTCGTAGAGGCTGCGAAGGAAGCACTTCCCGCGACATCCTTCGATTCAGGGCCATTGGCACCAGGATATCAGTCAGTGATCAGGTCATTGGTTTCGATCGATCCGGAGTCGGTGATTGAGTCATTCAAGCCAATTTTCTCAAATGGTTCCAAACTGACCATCACAGCGGCACCAGCGTTGTCTGGGGTGATCGTGTCTGGTGTGCAAGACCGCATTGAATACGCACTTGATTTGATCGACAAGCTCGATAGCGGTTTGTCTCATCCTGTGGTCACCATTGTGTCGGTTAAACATCGATCTGCGACCGAAGTGCTTGCAGAGGTCAAGACCATTGCCACGACACTCGCCAACCAGGGCGGGATGGATTTGGCCAGCGACATGAGTGCTGATGTCAATCGCCAAGCGATCCGGATCATTGGCCCTGAGTCAGAGGTGGACTCTATTGAAGCCTTGATTTTGGCTGCTGACCAGCCATCAGAAATTATCACCAAGTCCTTTGACCCYCGTGGTTATCCGCTTGAYACGGTYGCGTCMTTYATYGAGACGATGGCGAAGGAYGCGTCRCCRAGAGGTTCCGGYGAGCAATGGAAACTYGTGCAAGATGAACTGACCAATACAATGATTCTTTCTGGGACTCTCACTGAGATTGAAGCTGCTGAAGCTGCGATCGAACAACTCGCGACGATGCCAGCGGATAGCCGGCGTGTGATCAAGATGATCCCAATCAAGAACCGCGAAGCCATGAAGATTCGAGAGATTGCGGGTCAGTTACTCAATGCTGCGATACTTGGCAGTGGAGGTGATTCAGGTGCAGATGACGGCAGTGATCGTGAAGTCGAACCTATTTCTGCACAGGGTATTGGGAATGTTTTACAAGATGAAGGGCAAAGAGACCTTGAGCTCGCGGTTGATAGTGAACTCAACATGATTATCGCGACGGGTACACCCAAACGGATCGAGCAGCTTGAAAAACTCATCAAGGATTTAGATGTCCGTCAGCCTCAAGTGCAGCTTGAGATCATTATGCTGAGTATGTCTGAGAGTGAATCGTATGATTTCGGTGTGGAACTCGCGGGCAACATTGATACTGGAAAAACACTCGTCGGCCTTGGATCATTGTTTGGGCTTTCCAATCTCCTGCCATCAAGCACTTCGGCACAAGCTTCCGGGAGCGGGGGATCCGCTGTCATTTTAAGTCCAGGAGATTTCAGTGCGGTGATCCGTGCGATTGATACCGTCAATGAGGGCCGATCAGTAAGTATGCCTTCGATTGTTGTGAACAACAATGAAACAGCAACGCTCAATAGCACCACAACACAGCCGTTCTTAACCACAACGATTCAGGACAACACCACGACGACTGCACGGGGCGGATCAGCATCGGCGGGCACAACGATTACGGTGAGCCCGCAGATTGCAGCCGGCGACGATATCTTGCTTGATTACTCGATATCGCTGAGCTCGTTTGTTGGAGAAGCGGCAAGTAATGGTGTGGAGCCTCCGACCCAGCAGACTTCGCTCAACAGCATCGCCACCATTCCTGATGGATATACCATCGCCTTGGGCGGGATCGAGATTACAACCGAAGGTGATTCTGACACCAAGACCCCGTGGCTGGCGGATATCCCTATTTTGGGCGAGTTGTTTAAGTCGCAATCAAACTCAGCGAGTCGATCACGGTTTTATGTTTTTATCCGTGCGACCGTGATGCGGAGCACAAGCTTTGAGCATCTCAAGTACATCAGCGAGGAACTCGCCGGTGAGCTGGATGTCGACGATGGTTGGCCAGTTGTTGAGCCACGGATTATTCGGTGATGGCTGCTCAGGCTGTATCCAACTCGATGATTGCGGAGAAGCCCTTTGTGGATCAAGTGCCTCATGACTTCGCTCGTGAGCATTTGATCTTGTGGATTGATCGTGATGGTGAATCAGTTGTGCTTCATGGGGAGCAGACGAATCCTGCGGCACTCCATAATGTATCAGTGCTCCTTAACCAATGGCCTGAGCGAGAGCCCGTTGAGTCCGCAAAGCTTGCGGAGTGGATTGACGCTGCATACGCCGATGCGATGGAGCATAAGAGTGAACACTCATCACTTGAACTCGAAGATTCAACTGATCTTGAAGGTGAAATCGAAAAGCTCATCGGTGGCCAAGATGCAGACCTGCTCTCAACCTCTGGGAAGTCGCCGGTTGTTCGATTGATCGACAGTTTACTCTTTGAGGGTATCCGTCGAAGTGCCAGTGATATTCATTTTCAGCCGATGCAGGATGGCTTGTTGGTGCGGTTTCGGATTGATGGGGCACTGATTGATGCTCGGACATTACCCATGCGATTTGCCGCTCCGATCACGAGCCGAATCAAGGTCATGGGCCATATGGATATCGCCGAGACACGCACGCCTCAGGATGGGCGGGCGAGTGTGACGATCGGCCAGGCGAAAGAGAGCGAGGGGCGACACGAGGTGGATCTTCGGATCAGCACGCTGCCTACAAGTGATGGTGAACGCGTCGTCATCCGGTTTCTTGACTCAAACCAAGGCCAGCGATTGGCGACGCTCGATGCCATTGGCATGCCCAAGGATATTCATTCTAGATACAGCACTGCTGCTGCACGCCCTAATGGGATCATCTTACTCACCGGGCCGACCGGATCAGGCAAGACGACCACGCTCTACGCCACGCTCCGATACATCGCGACTCATGGCGGTGCGACCGGTGGCGGCGATCTCAACATCATGACGATTGAAGACCCGATCGAGTACAAGCTCTCCACTCCGGGGCTTTCGATCTCGCAGAGCCAAGTCAACAGCAAGAAGGGGATGACCTTTTCTTCTGGCTTGAGGCACATTCTTCGCCAAGACCCCGATGTGGTGATGGTGGGGGAGATTCGTGATGCTGAGACGGCACAGATTGCGATTCAATCAAGCCTGACGGGGCATCTGGTGTTTTCAACATTACACACCAACGATTCAGTGAGTGCACCGCCTCGGCTGATTGATCTAGGGATCGAGTCCTATCTGATCAGTGCTTCACTTTCAGCAGTGCTTGCCCAACGACTCGTCCGGATGCTCCATAAAGAATGCGACGGCAAGGGCTGCGATGGATGTATGCATTCTGGATATTCGGGAAGAACAGGCATCTTTGAACTCTTGATGATGACCGAACCGATCCGTGAGTTGATAGCAGGGTCGGCATCAGCGACACAGATCAGACAAGTAGCGATGGCTGATGGCTGGCGATCATTGCGTGAAGATGGACAGCGGCTCATTGACGCATCGATCACCACACAAACCGAAATCGAGCGAGTAGCTGTCGATCTTGCATTGGAGGTCGATCTGTGAGTTCATGGCGATACAAAGCTCGTGATCCCAACACGCTTGAAGTTGTGTCGAGCATTATTCAGGCCGATACCGATACGGCTGCGCGTTCAGCTTTGCGCAAGGCAGGGCTTCGTCCGATCCAGATCAAGCCGATCCGAAAAACATTGACGGGGCATTCAGGCTTGACCCGGTTGATGCAACGGCATCTCCGATCTCGCCGGATTCACCTGAAGGCTGATCTCTACGATAGCATGGCCACATTACTCGATGCAGGCATTCCGATGGCCAAGACATTGCGGACAATGGCTTCGTCAGGATCGGGCCGTCGACAGATATCTACGCTGACGCATACATTGGCGGATTCGATTCATTCTGGCACTTCGTTGGGTGATGCGATGGGTGAGCATCAGTCATGGTTTGATGATGCAGAGATCGCAATGATCAACGCTGGGCAACAATCCGGTGAGATGAGTGCGATTTTACATCGGCTTGCTGATCGCCAGTCACGCTCGGGTGAGCTTTCATCGAAGATCACCGGGGCACTGGCTTATCCGTTGCTGGTCACTGTGATTGGCGTCGGTGTGACCATTTTTCTAAGTGTAAAAACGCTCCCGGAACTTGTCGGAATCCTGCTCGATGCAGATATCGACCCGCCGAGATTGTCCATGTGGGTGATGGCGATAGGGCAAGCTGCGTGGCACTATGGATTCTGGATTATCTTGAGCTTTCTGGGGCTTCTGATGGCAAGTGGCTTTGGGATAGGTGTACTTCGCAAGCGATCAAGCGGTCAGATACCGAGTGTGATTGCCAAACTCATCCCACGCGTATTCCTTCGCATTCGGACTTCCGAAGCGATGCTGTCGCTTTCAGAGTTGCTCGAAACAGGCGTGACGCTAGTCGATGCCTTGCGTGTGGTTGCTCCGACGATGAGAGGCTTCCTTGGAGGCATGCTCGCCGGTGCATTTGAAACAGCAGCATCGCAGATTGAACAGGGTCACCCGGTATCGTGTATATTTGAAGACCCGGTCTGGTTTAGCGAAGAGCATCGTCAACTGATGACCGCTGGCGAGGCTGCCGGGGAACTGAGCCGAACTCTGGATCGTATCGGGAACCGTGACCTGCGGAGTGCTCGGCGATTACTCGATCGGTTTGCAGCCATGATTGAGCCGGCAGCGATTGTTTTGTTAGCCGTATTGGTTGGCACGGTGGTGATGGCGGCGGTATTGCCGCTGATTCGATTGCAGGAGATTGTGGGATGATTGATCAAACGAAACCAAACTTTAGATCGTACTCGGCTCGCCGAGCGATGACCTTTGTCGAACTCCTTGCGGTGCTGGTGATCCTTGGGCTGGTGGCCGGGGTGTTTACCGTGGGGATCGCGGGGAAGTTCAATCAGAGCAAACGCGAACTCACCAAATCACAAATAGGGATCATTGATGCGCAGGTGCAGGCGTACTACACGCAGAAGAGTGTTTGGCCGCCTTCGGATAAGGGGCTTATGGTCTTGACCACCCCTGAGACAACTCCGTCTTCGGCGTATTTTCTCAAGCCCGACCAACTGATCGATTCATGGAACAACTCATTTTATATCATTGTGCCTGGGCCGGACGGACATCCATATGAAATCGTGTCCTATGGGGCTGACGGCCAACCCGGCGGTACAGAAGAGAATGCAGATCTGAGTTCATTGCATTTGCGAGATTGAGATGAGCGTGCTGAATCGTACATCTTGGTACCTGAGCAGGCGTTCGGGCTTTACCCTTGTTGAAATGCTTGTGGCCTTGGTGCTGATGGGATTGATTGCTGCATCCATTGCTCCAAACCTTGCGGGCACAACGAAGCGAACGCAGACAGACAAGATGATTGCTGATTTGATCGATCTCGATGCTCGGGCACGGGTGTTATCAGGGAAGCACCGGATGTGCTACTTTGAATACGACGAAACTCATCATCAGATCGAACTCTTTGTGGTTGATGAGAATATCGAGTCAGTCCAAGTGATCAACATACCAAACTTTGTCGTGTTGAACATTGAGCAGGGTGTAGACCAAGGCCATACGGCGACCATATTTAATCGCCTTGGTCAAACAGAGAATTATCAATTCACACTCACAATGGATGAAGACACCAGCCAGATAGCATTCAATGGACTTACTGGGTGGCATGAAGTTATGCGTGAGGTGCGGCCATGAGATTGCATCACGCATTCACCTTACTTGAAGTCCTCTTTGCGGTGGTACTGCTTTCATTGGTGGTGACGGTGTGTGTGCCGTACATGCGATCTGTTCCTTCAACAACGGTGTTAGGGAATCTCACGGAGTTTGCTGCAAGTGTTGATGAAGAGATATACAAGCTTCAACTCTCCGAGCCTGACGCTCTCACGCTCGACCAGATTCAAAAAATGGTCTTTCCCCTTGGTGCCACATGTGAATCAGCATCCAAAGTAGATACAAAGCTCCATGGCCAATGGATAACGATCACGAATGGCACACACACCATCCTTCGCTGGGCTTATGTGCCTGAGGCTGATCTGTCTGGGAAACAAGATGATCAGGCGGTGGGGCCATGAATACACGCCGGGGCATCACGCTCATCGAGCTCTTAGCGACACTCAGTCTGCTCACCATTCTATCTGTGGTGTCTGTTTCATGGATGACGACAGTGCTCAGTTCGCAATCCAGATTGACATCGCAGGCGAGTTGGCATCGAGCATCAGTTGCGGTGCTTGATCTGATCGGGCAAGATGTGCTCACGGTTGATCGGCTTGATACAGGAGGGCGATCTAATGCGCCAAGGATCGTTGTGGCAGACAACATCCTTCGTATACGAGCACGCGACCATGAAGGTCTTAGCACGCAACAGTACAGCTTTGATGAAGGTTCGAGTGAACTTCATCGTCAATATCAAGGGCAACGAAGGCAAGTTAATCAATCCGCTTTGATTGGTGAGACCCAGGCGTTCGTCTGTGAGTTGATGCTGCCATCGGAAGAGCGAGCGATGCCGATTCTTACCGTTTTCTTGGTCGCCAATGATGGGCGAGAAGCGAGTCGCACATACATCCTTGATCAGGAGGATGTGCAATGAACACTCGACGCGGTGTGGCCATGCTGATCGCTTTGATGACGATGACGGTGCTCATTGCAGGTATCACGATCATCGCACGGGTGCAGACCACCGATCGTCTGATCGAGATGCGTGCCGACGATACGAGCTATACACAGGATATCTTTCGTATTGCTGATATGCCTATCCGGGCATGGCTTGAAGAGCAAGCTTCATCTGCGGTGGTTGATCCCACGATTTCTGCTCCGATGATCCATGTTTCTGACGACGAGATCATGCTTGGAGATCAAGCCGTGCGGATCAGGATCACAGCATGGGATCAGTACGGGATGATTCCACGCAATGCTGATGAGTTGAGAATCAACTTGGGTAGTGATATTGAAACTGCTTGGCAGAATGCGAGACACCCAGGCTTAGACCTGAGCACCTCACAACCGACAGTTTTCCCTTCCCGTGAACATCCAGCAGCGATCGGCGGTCTCTTCGCTACCCATAATCCTTGGCCAACACGATCGGGTACAACCCGGTCACGCTCAGGGGCTGTCATCAACATCAATACCGCTCCCGTTCAACTCATCGAAAATATCTTTCAGACATTCAATCTTGGTGACCCCAGCGGCATCTTTGAAAAGCGTGCCCAGGGCGAACTCGCGATATTTACGCTCAGTGCTCAAGATGCAAGGCAAGTTTCGGTGCGACTTGTGAGCATCAGCCGGGTATGGTCTTTCAGGGTCGATGTGTGGATTGGCACAGTCCATCGATCAAGTTGGTGCGTATATTCAAACCAAGGCGGGCATTGGAGACTGGTGCAGCGAGTGGGTATTGATGATGATTAATCCTGATACTGAAAACCGAGTACACCAAGCTGTTCGCACTGTTGCAGCAGCAGCGATGGTGTGTGCATTGGTTTGGGGATTGATGCCGATTCATGCAGAGATTTCTGATGTGAAGCCTGTTGCTTCGGATGGTAACGCAGCACCGAGCATCGATACCGAACAGTTGGTTGTTTCTGCCGATGCCTTTGATCTCATGCTTTGGTATTCACCACCGCCAACAGCTCAAAGAACTATTCTTAAACCTCGCCAGCAAACTCGGGTGTCCTTTGAATTGCTCGCGATATCAGCATCTCAAGATGACTCAGGATCAACTCAGAAGTACAGTGTGATCTACGACTCGCAAGATGACAGCATCCACACACTATTACTTGGACAATCGATCAGAGGCTACACTATATCGGAGATAGATTCGGATTCGGTGCTGATGACGGCGGGCAAGAAGACAATCACGCTTTCACTCGATGCGGAGGATGCGGGCTAATGCGCATCCATGAACTTCCATCTAGTGCGTGTGCCTTTGCGTTGCTCGATGCGCCATCGGGAAACGGGAAAGATGCCCAACTTGAATTGCTCTATGCGTTCGAGGCTGTTCTGCCGCAACCAGTCGATGAAATGCAGGTCGTGTTTTCAAGGCCGATTGATGGCAAGGTCGTTGGGTGTGCGTGTGACCGGAAGACTGTGCAAGGATTCCGATCGAAGACAGAAATGCTCATTCCTCAATCAGTTCCAGAGTGGCTGGGTGTTCAAATCACCAATAACCAACGGCGACAACTCAATCTTCTCACCGGTTCAATGCGGCCAACCTCATCACTGAATCGGGATCGTGTATCAGCGAAGATGATCTGCTTTGCTTCGATCGCGTCGATGCTGATGGTCGTGTTTGGGGTAAACCGGAGAATCAATGCCATTGAATCACAACAGGCTATAGTGGATGAGCAAGTTGCTGAGATGTATGATAAGGTCTTGCCACGATCGACCGGCCCGAACACACTGCCTAACGCCATTCGATTCGCAGCGTTACTCAATCAAGCTCGGGCAACACGAACCGGTGCAGTCCAGCTTTCACAGCAGGACTTAGTCGCTGATTTGGCAAGTATCTTTGAGCAATGGCCAGTTGAGGTAGATATCCAAGTACGATCACTGATTATGAGTGCGGAGACGATTCGTGTGGAACTCTCTGTGCAAGACAATGAACTTGCAGGCCAGGTGATTCAGCATCTCGATCAACTCCCAGAATGGGAGATCAAACACCGATCCATGACACCTCGATCAGATCAGGTCGACCTGAGCATGACACTATCACACAAGGCCATTGAGGAGCATTCCTCATGAGTTGGTCATGGAATAAATCAATCGTTGTGTGCCTCGTGATCGCAGTGTTTGGGATGGGCTTTGCTATCAGTCAACTCCGGAGCAGTCAGCAAGCACTCAACGATTCAATCAGTCGGCGAGATCGAACTTCACAAAGCATCAGCGAATACCAGGCCCTCTCCAATGCAAAGCAAGACACACTCCATGGCACCAAACCCCAACAAGATGTCGAAACCAAGATCGCTCAAGCGATCGAGTTTGCGGAGATTTCACCAAAGCCAAGATTCCAAGTGACCGTGCAAGCAGATCGTGAATATCGACAACAAGGCCAAGGGAGTGCGAGCATTGGAAACGGACTGCGTGAGCAAGAGATTTCGATCCGAATTCCGAATCTGAGCGTTCAGCAAATCGGGCAAGTCTTGGTTTACTGGCGAGACGAACAGCATATTTGGATACCCAATCATATCGAGTTGATCCATGACCAGAAATCCAACTCAAATCAGTACACGCTGCAACTCGATTGCGTTGCGGTCTATCATGGAAGCGGAGCGTAGCACGATGCGTATGTATGAAATAATGATATCTTGTGTTCTGGTTCTTTCGATGGTGATGCAGCAAGGGTGCGCATCGAGCCAGCAGCGAGATAGAAACACCACGACCGGCG
This sequence comes from bacterium, assembly GCA_002401225.1. Taxonomy (GTDB): domain Bacteria; phylum Planctomycetota; class Phycisphaerae; order Phycisphaerales; family UBA1924; genus UBA1924. The sequence continues at coordinate 32,169 of NVSM01000003.1, read as the reverse complement.
TACGAAACCAACAGCTTGCTGCTGAACTTACGAATAAAGCGGTTGATTTACTCTTCGRTGATCCCATCGAAGCAGAGCGAGTCCTTCGCCAAGCTCTYCAAGCCGATCTCTACTACGGCCCTGCACACAATAATCTTGGCGTGCTGCATCTCAATCGAGGCGAACTCTACGAAGCTGCCGAAGAGTTCGACTGGGCACGGCGACTCATGCCCGGCCATCCCGATCCTCGCATTAATCTTGGTCTCGCACTCGAACGCGGCGGCAAGATTGAAGATGCACTCGATGCCTACGCCTCTGCAATTGAAGTGTATCCAAACCATCTTCCAGCAATACAAGCATTGGCTCGTTGTCAGATCCGGCATGGACATCAAGATGAATGGACAGACGAACTTCTGGAAACAATTGTTTACAGAGGTTCAGCAGAGTGGAAATCGTGGGCACGAGTTCAATTGGGGACAAGTCGAGAATAAAGTTATCCACAATGGGTGTTTTTACAAGCAGAACCGTATTAATGTTTTACTAGCAAGCGGTCTTCCGGTAGTCAAGCACTCTTCAATATTCGGGAGACATCGATAGGGCAAGAACTCGGGGATATGAGACGGTTGCTTGAGCTTTAGGCCAGGCGGCCAAGGTCAGGCTTGCCAATCGGAGCGAAGCAGGGCGGTTGGACTTTGTCGCGTTGGCTCAGCGGGCACGGATGAGCGGTAARCGAGCAGGGGCGTTGTTCTTCTGGCTGCTCCGCGAGAAGAAAACACAGTTCATCACCCACGCGACCGAGGAAGAGGCGGGACGGATGATCAAAGAACACCTTTACGGCAAGCAAGTCCGTCAACGACAAAGCCAAAGCGAAAACCAGCAGTGGGGGAGTGGGCAGCAAAATGGCCAGGCACAATCAACGGAATACACGAAAGAAGAGCAGTTTGTCATCGCCTGCACTCGTGTCGCCAAGAAGCATCGCATAACAGACCCGTTCAAGCTCGCACGCGAAGACGGATGGACGCGCGATCGATGGAACACCACACTCGTTAGCTATGAAGCCAAGCAGTTTGAACAGCTCCAGCGATCACGGTGTAAAGAAAACGCCGATGAATAGGCAGTTTTAGTGAAGTTCTTACGATCCGACGGCACTCATAGCCTGCATGTAGGCCGTGTTTACGGCGGTTTGATTCGTGTCGAGGTATACACGAACAAGGTTCACATCATACTGTGTGTTGTAACCAGCAATGACCTGGGTTGCTTCGGGAGTCGGTTCGTCATTCGTCTTAACAACCGCAAAAGCATGGCGAAGATCGGCCCATTGATCCTCAGTCAGATCAAGAATACGGTATTCCATCGGCACATTGCGAGCACTATTGGCATTGATCTGTTGGAACCGAGTGCGATCATCAGTTGACATGCTGTTGAGCACTGCGGTTTCAATCGTGGCTCGAACGCCATTCAAAGTAGCTTGATGCGAAGCAATCAAAGCCTCTACCGCATTGAGCTGGGATTCAAGGGATGCCCTTGTAGAGTCATCCAGACCACTTGATTTAAGCGATTGTTCAAGGCTCGTGCGTTGACCATCAAGTTCATTGAGTGCTGTTTGTGTTGAAAATACAGTATCCCAATCAGCTTGGATCGCTCCGATTGCAAAGGTGAGCAGCGAGCTTGTTTCATTCGCGGTTAACCCAGCCGCACAAAGTACATCAGGGGTCATGCTCTGGTGAATGAGCTCGATTTGGATATCCATCACTGAGGGTTGAGCCTCTTGAAAACAGAAAGAGGTGGTCATCGCCATGCTTGGAGCCGTTGCAAGCCCTGTAGCGAGGATGAATCCTGTCAGGCCAATAGCAAATGGGTGTCGATGTCTCATGGTGTTACTCCTACTCAATGATAAACGATTATGAACCTACCCTTGTTGAGCATATCAAGTGGATTTGTGTAGTGCTGAAGATTGAGAGTGAAAACACGACCAAAGAGCAAACATTATTTGAGAGATCTGGGTACGATGATGGAATCTTAACCGGAGATGGAGATTAAGCCATCCTATGGTTGTGCATATTGATGATCATTCATTGGAGATTTTGAGATGTCATTATCAAACGGATTTGTTGTCCCTTCTTCTGTTTTTCTGGTAGCGGTGAGCGGTGTTGTCGCTCTGGCACAGCCGACACCTGCTCCGATTCTAGAAATAGAGCCGTTGATGGTTGAGGATTACTTGGCCTCAGAAACGCTCGCTCAAAAAGCACTTCCCTACGAAGATCAACGAGGCACAGGGCTTGACGGTTCGCTCCGGAGTGCAGCGCCATTTGGTTGGGCGGTCAATGCCAACCCATTCGCAGACAAGTGGAACGAGAAGGCTCGATACCGCGATGTGATTATGGTTCAGACTGGTCGGTACTCACCAACCGAAATCGACATCGCCTTGCCCGCACCAGGGTTTAGCTGGACGGTAGGTCGGACATATACCGTTCCGGAAGACACCCCTCGGTATGACAAGCACACGAATGTGCCTGATGGATATCAGGGCCTTGACTGGCACCAGTTCTCACAACCCGAGATCAAGCATGTTGCTCGAACTGGCGAAGATTATATTTATCTTGTCTACGGTGCAGACCGTTTTCTTGAGTTCAAACAACTCGATGAAACCAGTAGTGTGTATCGCGGCGTAAATGGTGCCGCGGGAGCCATTGTTGAAGGCGTGAACGGTATTCATGACACACTCACTTATTGGGATCAGCGTGGCACGCGGAGCGCTTTTTTCGATCCTCGTGACTTCGATAACTCTCGGTTGGGGGTAGATACATTTATTCACAACGGGACTGGGCAGCTTTGGACAATCATCGATGCCACGGGAAATCAAGCAAGCGTTGGTCACGCATCAGATCCTGCCCAGGCGTTGGAACTCGGGTATGACACAGAGGGACGCATGCAACTCGCTTACGACACTGCGGGAAGAAAGTATGAATATACCTACACTTCAATTACTGGAGTGGGAAGTTCGTCGGGTAACACTGCGACTTTTCTTACTCAAGTAGAAGTCTTCGAAGATTACGACGCAGATCTCATTTGGGAGACTACGGGATCCAAAGTGGAATACACCTATTTCACTTCTCTTGTGAGCCTTCAAGGGATTTACGGGAACCTCAAAGAGGTTCAAACAACTGTGCCGTTGTCTGGATATGACCCTGCTTCACCATCGCTGCGGATTCAGCTTATAACACAGAGATATTGGTACCACACCGATAGCAACTTTAGGCACTGGGTGGGATACTTTGCAGCGAAGCTCAATGGGGAGGGGTATCGAAGATTTGGCCTTGAGCAAGCTGCCGACATCGAGACCCAACCCGTGACCGGTATTCTTGAAAAATATCGTGAGTTACATATTCAAAGATACCATGATGTTGGACGGGAGGGATTAATTGATGTCGCTCACTGGCCAGGAGAACCAGGGGTTTTATCAAGCATTAATTTTGACTATTCTGACTACATCACATTTTCAAACACCACTAATACCTACGACCCTGAGCATCAATCCATTGTAGAGATCGAAGAAGGCGGTGGTGGAATTCGTTTGCATCGCTACTTTGATGAAGCGGGGCAGCCACTTTCAGAAGTAGTTCATGGCGAGTTGGTAGGCGAACCCGATATGTGGACATATGTCGATCGTGAAGACCTTGCGAGCTCCAACGCTTTTGATGGGATGATCAGGCGTATCGCGACACCGCGTTCCATTGCGTCGGCCAACTCGAACCCGACGGCATCAACTTATACACCCCCGTGTGTTATCAAAGCGAACTCCGGCGGGATTGAAGTATTTGATCGTGACGCAGGCGTTTCCTCTGCATTGAGGGGATTCAAGCTCGCGGATCAATGGCAGCTCGGTGAAACACCTTTGGTAGGGGATGGCCCACATCCAATCACGAGCTATTCATACCTCACGCCTGCACGCGATACCGCTGCCGCGGTTGATGTTGGCGGGTATCTTGTGATCCGTCCATTCATCAGTCAAATCAAACGCCACCCAGGTATTGATTCTGGTTCGGGTGCACCCGCGACAGAAGATTTGAGTTTTAGTTACGAGTTCCACGCCGAGGCACTCGGTGGTGGAGGAACCACCGATCCAACAGATCCGTTGTGGCTTCGGTATCGCAAGGCTTCCACAACATTGCCGATTGTTTCAACGGCTCAGCTCGGATCGGGTGTTGCCGAAAGCTCAGAAGAGTATCGTCGCCCAGACGGCACGCTTGTGTACGCACGCGACGAATCGGGCATTTGGGACTATATTCAAGTTGAGAATGATCTGGTGAGCACGGAGATTGAAGACGCTGATTTGGCGTTGACATCAGCCTTTGCTGTTGGCGAAGCTCCGGCTGATTACATGGCGAGTGTGCCCTCAACAGCCGGCGCAATCCATTTAGTCACATCGCAAGTTCGCGATGAGATCGGGCGTCCGATCGAGGTGACCCATCCATCAGGGTGGGTGCAGAAGGGCTATCACTCATCGATTGCATCTGGCGAGTTTACCGAAGTGTGGTCGCTTCAATCAACGGGGGCAAGTCACTTTGGCCCCGCATTGTACTATGCGTATGGTCATCATGGTCATCAGATTGTGGATGCAGAAATAGCATTCAATAGTGGATCAACAACTTCTGATCCTGAGTCTTGGATCAGTGGCACCGCGACCACGCCGCTTGTTGATGCGGTGAATGGTGGTACGATCAGCATGGCTGACACGGTGCTGATGGATCCATCAGGTTCGCTTGTCCTCGCAAATCGTTCTTATCACACGCTCCCTGAGAGTGGTATTGGTGTACGCCGATTGAACTATGACGAGCAATGGTTTGAATATAACTCATCGCGTGCTGTGTATGGTGTGGCGGAGATGAACGGAACGATCCGTACCAAATCATTCGATTCATTTGGGTATACGAGTGTGCTTTGGGTTGATTCGTATGATCCAGGTGAAGGGATTGTTGGGGAATGGTTTGCATCGGATGCTGGTGGGGAGGTACCGAGCGAATGCTCGGAGCCGTGTTGTGTAGAAATCAGCGCATTTCCAAGCATGTATGGAAATATATTTTGGTTTACCAAGGGCTGTAATTCGGGGCTTGCCATCGCAGCTGGTATAGGTGATATAGGCGTCACTTATGCTCAGAGTGATGTACTTGGCCGCTTAGCGTTTGTTGTGAATACGGTCGCGCCGTATGAGTTTTCTGAGTATGACAATCTTGGGCGCTTAATCGCGTCGGGGACATACAGCGATATTCCAACCGGCAGTTTTACAGTCAAGGCGACTCTGCCTGCAGAAGTTGATAGGGATAATCCTGATATCTTTGATGGCTTTGATTCTCGTGAAGATTCACCGCGATTCATCTCACAGTATCGCACATCACTTATTGAATACGAGTACACACCGCACGGAAAACTCTGGAAGGTTATTCAGCACGAAGTTGATCAGAGCAGTGGGGTACTGGGTGATTCGGTTCAATCCGTCTATGCGTACGATGAATCTGGGCGATTGGTCTACATCAACTCAGGGCGTATTACAAAGAGGGCGTATGACCGGTTGGGTCAGCTTTCAGATGTGTATATCGTCGCGATGACAGRCGATGTGGTGGGAAGTTACTCAGACCTCTTTGATGTTGATGGTGATGTCGTCGTCTCAGAGGATCATGTGTCGATCAATCAGGAGACAGGCAATACGCATCTTTATGTGCATATTGATCGAGAACCTGAAATCAGCGGGCAGCCTCAAGTGCTTGATCAGCTCGATACAAATGACTACAGCGATCATTCGAGTGTACTGATTGAAGCCTCCAAGCTTCACGGACGCGCCCAGATTACCACCTATGACTTTGATGATCTTGAACGGATCGTGAGAAGGAGCGTTTATGGTACAGGCGACACTGATTTGGGAAGCAACTTTAATCCGATCACAGCTCTTCCAAGTGCTGGGATCACGACATGGGTGGGTYTCGGTGATGATGGGCGAGTAGAGAGTATTGTCGATGGGCTTGGTCGCACGACAGCGATGCAGTATGATCTTGCGGGCAAACGGACACAGCAGATTGACAACTATGTCCTCAACGGCACCGCAGTCGATGAAAACCGAAAGACCGAATGGAACTACCACGATACACAACTCTTTGAGTATGTCGCGTATGTAGATGATACGACGAAACAAATAACCACTTATGGGTATGGTGCCCGGCACATTGATCCAACTATACCGGATCAGCCAAATATCAATACATCGAGGGATYATCTTCGTTCGATCACATATCCAGATGGAGAGAAAGAAGAATATTTTTATAACACCTATGGGACGATGTCGAATCACATCGATCGAAGCGGTAATGAGATCCGGGTTGAGTTCGATGATGCCCACCGGCCGGTGCTTTATCATCTTTATAATGCCGGGACTGATTTTACTGCGGATATCCAACGATCGATCGAGCTTGGGTACAACAGCCGTGGGATGATTTCAACCATTAAGGAGTCGGATGGTAATGGTGCAACAGAGCTCAATACTGTTTCGCTTGATTACGACGGTTGGGGAGCACTCTCCGCGTTTAAGCAGCAGGATGATTTTCTCGATAGCCTCGTCGGCTCTTCGATCGTCAAAGAGCGATCTGTTGGGTACGCATGGGAGTCGAGTAATACCGGCTCTTCATCAACGCTCAGGCTCAGCGAGTTTGGGTATCTCGGTGATACGGGATCACCAACTGATGACATCCCATTGGCGTTTCACTATACAGGGTCAACCAATAATGGGTTGAGCCGTGTGGCCTCAATGGCGCTCAACGGTGTCACCGTGGCCAACTATGAATACCTTGGAATCGATCGTATTTCGAAGGTGAGCTATCCAGAGAACGATGTCTATTCAAACTTGCAGAACGCAGGGAATAGCTATGACGCGCTCGATCGCTACAACCGAGTGATCCGTAGCCGGTGGAATCGTACTCGGGCAACAAATGAAGTCGCCTTCTATGACAGCGAAGTGATTTGGGATGATGGGTCAAATATCACCGGAGTCACCGATCATGTGTATGGTGACGACTTTAACTTCAAGTATGTCAATGACGGGCTTGATCGATTGACACAGTCTCAGCGTGGTGCCGGCACTGGTGCTTTGATCACTACACTGCGTGAGCAGGCTGACTGGGATCTGGGCAAGGTCGGCACTTGGGATTCGAGCTCGCTTGATCTTAATGGTGATCTGGACTATTCAGATGCCGACGAGTTTCAGGCTGACAACGGCTTTGATGGAATAACATCTGATTTAAGCATTAATCAGCTCACCAAGATCGAGCAGGATACAGACAATACGCCTGGCTACGAGAACACTTTTTTCCGCACATATGATGACAACGGCAATCTCAAGTCTGCTCCAGATCGGAATCAGAACTTTAAGTGGGACTACCTTGGTCGTCTGATTGAAGTGACCGCAGATGATGGTGGGACGATTCGCCAGGTCGCCGAGTTTAAATACAATGGGCTTGGGTATCGGATTGCTGAGCGATTAGATTCCAATGGCGACGGCTTCCTTGACAAGCAAGTTGTTGATGGCGGAAACGGAGACGATACGGTGTGGCGTCGCCTGATCTATGACGCTCAGTGGCGTGTGGTTGAGGTGTATGAGGTAGAAACGGCAGCAGGTTTGTTGGCTGAACAGTTGGCCGAGCGTCATGTGCATCATGGAGCGGGGTTGAGCGGTGTCGGTACAGGATCGTACATTGATTCGGTTGTCTTGCGTGATCGTGATACCGATGAGAATGGGTCACTCGAAGAACGGCATTACTACTGCCAGAACTGGCGTGCCGATGTCGTGGCGGTGATCGATGATGTTGGATCCCAAGTCGAGCAGACGCGGTATACAGCTTATGGCACACCGTATGCGATTCCGTTTATTGACCAGAATCGTGACGGTGCATTCAACTTCTTTGATCTGACATTGATGCAGAGTAAGGTCTCTGCTGGTGTGTACGATGTGACCGCTGACGGCAATCTTGATGGGTTGATCAACTTCTTTGATCTCTCGCATTTCCTCAACCAGAATACGGTGATTAATGGTCAGGCTATGGGGCGTGATGTGCAGTCTACCTATGGGCACAACCGTGGGTACGCTGGATATTGGCGGGTGGATGAGCTCAAGCTGAGCCATGTACGCCATCGGTGGTATGATGCGGGGAATGGGACTTGGATCTCAAAAGACCCAGCCGGGTATGTCGATGGGGCGAGCTTGTATGGGTATGTGGCGATGCAGCCGATGGTATATATAGACCCTAGTGGGCTTTTAATTAAATCGTGGCCTAATAGAAGTGGCGGAAATGGCGGAAGTGGAAATACACCGTCGGTTCCATACATATCATCTCCAAAAGATTTTATGTTTTCAGATTCGGACGACAAGTTCACTGATTCTAACGATTTGTATGACAGATTGGCAAACGATCCCAACTTGAATGACATTAGTATGCATGGAAACAAGAAAAAGGGTCCTTATTATTACGACGATGACCATAATAAACATTTCCTCAAAGATGAACCGCCTTCTCCGGAGCAAGCGAAAAAAATACAGGATGGGCGAGGCCCAGGTGTGGTGCTCAATTTCATTGTCTGTAACTCAGACAATCCAGAAACGGACGACGCTTTTCAAAAGATCGCTGATAATATAGGAGTTCCAGTAGGACCAGCAAGGGCTCCGCGATTTGGAACAGGCCACAATATCTGGGGGAGGCCGCTTGCAGGTAGGCCGAAAAAAATATACTCTCCTGGAGGAACAGGACCAACAGCAACCCCCAATCCAAGGAATACTATTCCATCAATAATAATTCATTCGATATTTAATTCGCTGCTATGAAAAAACAAAAAATTATTCCAACAGTTTGTGTTGTGTCGGGGTTAGTATTGAGTCCGTGCCTTGGTTATCCGTTGGCCTTTGTGTTGTTTCGTTCGTCTACCAATTATGATTGGTACATAATTAGAATAAATTTGGGAGCAGCAGCATTTGCTTTCTCCTTTGCGGCAATTGCGTGTGTTATTTCTTGTTCGTGTGTTTTGTTGATGAAACGGCGATTTTCACACGATTTAGTCAGAAACACAATCTTGCAATCCACTCTGATTCAGACTGGCGCAGCGGTAATCATATGGGATAAATTTTCATCTCTTGGTATCGTCTTTGGGCTTGTGCTCTCATCATTGCTGGGTTGGTCGTTTTGGTTTATAGTTTGGATTGTAGACTGTTGTCATTGGAGTCGACCGAAGGTATTCGWAGAGATAGACGACTGATTGCTTACTTGGGTTTGAGGGAAATGCAATTTGCTTAGTGCTCAAAAAATTTGGTTCAATTGCAAGTCGTTTATCTAGTAGTTTACCTTGAATGTCGGCGAGTCCTCCGGCCGCGAGCTTCGCCGATCATAGAGTTTGGTGGTGCTGATATTTGCGTGTCCCAGCCACTTCTGCACAAACGCGATATCAGATTTGTTCTCCAGGGCATTGGTCGCTGCCGTTGCACGCAATGCATGCAAACACAACCCATCAACGGTGATCCCCGCACTTGCCGCATACTTCTTGAGCATTTTGTACACCCCATCCCCGGTGATGGATTCATGCAGCTTCCCAGTTCGGTTGTTGATGATTGGTCGAAACATCGCCCCCCAACGATCCTCAAAGTGCCCTGCGATGGTGAGGTATTCTTGCAACGCCGACAGCGCTGCCGGATGCACCGGCACATAGCGAGTCTTTGATCCTTTGCCAAACACCCGGAAGTGCATCACACCCCTGCGTTCAGTGAGATCCCCAACCCGCATATCCGCGAGTTCTGTTCTTCGCAATGCATGAAACAGATACACGGATAAAATCGCTCGATCCCGCGTGGCTTTGATGGAGTCGCCTTTGGGTGCCTTGAGTAGGCCAGGGGTCTTGCCCTCGTCGGACGCTTCACACCACCGACCGGGTTGTGTGGCACGGCGTTCTCGTTGCAGAGATGATCAAAGAGCGACGAGACAGCCGCCAGCTTCCTGCGGATCCAGCTCTTCCCTGTATGTTGCTTGTGGCTGAATCTACGGAATTATGTTTAAGTATTTCCTGTACACCAGTTGAGTGATTCGTTTTCATTCAAGTGAGTTGTGCATCCGCAGGATGCGCACCATGAAGAGTTGAGTAGTGGTGCTCAGAGGCCTACAAAAACCAAGTGCGTGCGCAATCGCCCTACTGTGCTAGGCAACGATTTGTATCTCAGAAAAATAGATCTCTTTGCTTCAGCGGGTGGTTCAGAATTTATCTGGATTCACCATTACTGATGCGACCGCGCAGTTTTCAATCATCTTCATTCTCCGTCCAAGTTCGTTAATGAGCACATCTATTGAGACAGATTGCAATTGAAATGAGATTGGTTCAAGTTTTGAGAGACACAGCAGTACATTGGCATCTTGCCTGTATCGAATGGCAATCTGACGAATAAACTCAGCAGGAATCTTTGTGTCCCCAAGCATATATCGACGCGTAGTCTCAGAGTTGAATCCGGTCTTCATCGCTATCGATTGCAAGTTGTCGCTGCCAGTAGCGATAGCGACTTGCTCTGCAATCTTCTGATCAATCCCTGGCTGTGTACAATTGGCATCCACCTTGAGCTCAATCTCAGAATGAGGCATTGAGTTCTCCGTTAATCAGCACAAGTGTGTCATGAAGTTTATCCTGCTGGGTCTGAGTGAGGCTCAGCGTGATTGTGGGATCTTTGAGTATATTGAGGGAGTCATCGCAATCAATGATGCCTGCGCTGATTTCAGAAGCAGTGAGGGCAGGGTCTAAGCCATAGGTGTCGTAGCTATCCACCAAAGAGGTTGATGTTTCGGAGAGTGTGCCACTGAGAGTGAAGAATACAGAGTCTGCTGGGCGTGTTTCAATGATTTCGTCAAGCAGTTGTAAAATAGCATTGAGCATCGCTTTGAGTACGAAATCGTATGAGTTGGCATTCGCCAGGGTTTCTTGGATGATCGTTGATCTTTGTAAAAGTAAATCATTCTGTGAATCTGGGGTAGCTAACTGTCCGTTACTCGATGATCCAATTGCCCCAATGACTAAAGTTCCGAGCAAATGTGCACGGTTTGGTCTTGCATGACGGGTGGTTGTTCGATTACACTTCTTCTTTGCGTTGTTCATCGTGTCTCCTTTGGGTTGGTGGGGCAGGTATTTGCCCTCACTGACAGGTGGACGCACAGAAGAGTGGTGTGACGAGATATTCAGATATTTCAGATTTTTTTTATGAACAGCAGATATGAACGAAAAAAATAATCCAGCCAACGAGAGTGATTTTCAACAAAATAAAGGCTCAAATTGCCAGCGAGTACATGCTGCGCAACTTGTTGAGCAACAAAGGGGCACATTATTGAGTCGTATACATCGTTTGTTGGGTGACGATGCTCGAAGAGTGACGGATACCGACGATATTCTTTCCACAGCATTGAGACGGATTGACCGCGCGATTGATCAAGGCAGTTTAGATGCCCAGAATGAGAGGCAATTTTACGCCTTTGTACATGGAGTCATCGAACGGACAATATTAGAAAAAACACGGAAATCACGAGGGTTAACTGCCCGTGAGCGGATTGCCCAAGAGATCAAAGATAATGTATCATCACCAGTCATTGAACAACGGGTGGTGGCAGCTGAAGAACTGAGTCGGATTGGCGAGATGGTTACTGATCCGATCGATCGTGAGATCATACTTTTGAGGGGGCGTGACCTATCTCTCGCAGATATCGCTCAAGCGATGAATATGACACATGCTGCGGCGAGAAAGCGATGGTCACGGATTCGCGCCATGGTGCGGGAGTACATCAAGGAGAGCTCATTAGATGATGATTGTCAATAGATTTGTGGGGATCGCGGAAAAATTTCCAGATAAATCAATCCCACTCGACAAAGTATTTATCGATGCACGACAGGAAGAGTCTGACGATATTGTGGAAGCGATGTATGTGATCGCGAATCGCCGACTCAATGCTGGCCATCCAATCGAGATTAACGAACTTACTGATTCAATTCCGTTTATTGTCGAGGATGATGCTGTTCGGGATGCTGCAATCGAAATCAGTATCCGTGGGTTGACCGCCAGCGGTGTTTCGCATGAGAAAGCATTAGAGACTATTTTAGAAGCAACCTCGCCATCAATTCCTGAATCAAAGGTGATTGAGTCAGAGAAAGTCAGTGCGATCCTGCGAGAGACTATTACCGGAATTCAACAAAATGATATTCAGTTGCCAGCCCAGTTTGGACGGGATGGGTACGACGGCCAAGCTCGATATGAGCTCAGACGGATTCTTGGCAGTGGGAACCAAGGGACAGTGTATGAGGCAACTGACCGTGTGTTTCAGGAAGAAGGATTGCCTTCGCTTGTGGCGTTGAAAATATTCCATTCGGATTCAGATCCTGATCGGAGTAAAAAAGAAGGGGCTCGTGCTCGGCGTGTTCGTCATAAAAATTTAGCAAGGGTCATCGATCAGGGAGAGTCAGAGGATGGGAAATCCTACGTCACCTATGAACTGATCGAAGGGCAGCCGCTTGACGCTTGGGTCAAGCAACGCCGAACTCCGCTCACAACTCAACAAACATGCAAGATCGTTATTGATTTAGCAAGAGGCGTTCAGAGTGCCCATACTGCCGGCGTCATTCACCGAGATATCAAACCTACAAATATACTCATGAACCGCGATGATGAGCCTGTGATTACTGATTTTGGGATCGCTCACGCGGTTTCATCAGACCCAAGATTGTGCAGCCATTATGGCACGCGTGGCTCGCTTGCTTTTATGGCTCCCGAGCAGTTCGATCAAACCTCCGATGGATCAATGCCATCAGTCGATGTGTACGCACTCGGTGGCATCCTCTATTGGCTGACGACAGGCAAGTTTCCCAACGGCGATACGGTTGCAGAAGCAATGACTTGGCTGGAAGAACGGAATGAGGGAGGCCCCAGGCGAATCCATGATTGGACGATCGATGGTCGGCTCCAAAGTATCATTTATCGTGCGCTTGCCGTCGAATCATCTCAGCGGTATCAAAGCCCGGAGATGATCGCTCAGGATTTAGAAGATTACTTGGCTTTCCGTTCTCTTCCATGGCTTGATCGTTCGGTCGTGGTGAAAACACAGTTGTTCACGCGTAGGAATCCGCTCGTTGTTGGGCTCTTGGTACTCATCGTATTGAGTGTCGGGATCGGAGTGGGGGGCTCGGTGAGTTCAAGGGCGAATATTCGATACGAAAGAGCACAGGCGGAAGCGGCACTGAGCATTGAGCAACTTAACGGTAAAATTATTCTTGAACAAGATCGTGTCCGACAGGTGCAAGATAAGGCAACTCTTGTCAGGGTATTCATGAAGGCATGGAGTGATTCCATCAAGACGGGGAAAGATGAGAGCCTAACGGCATCGAGTTTGTTCTTTCTCCATATGGTTTCAACAAGCGGGATACTCGACAATGATCCTGAGTACGCAGAGAAAATATTCAATCAGCGGATTGAAGTTGCGGAAGAGTATCTCGCCTCGATTGATGTTCAGCAAAGTTCACCGATTCAACTGGCGTTTTGGCATGAGATGCTTGGAATGTGGTATCAGGGGGAGGATATCTTAAAGAGTAAGTCGCATCTTCTTGTGGCGTCAGCGCTTTTAGAAGAATATGCGCCAGCAGATACGATCTGGCGTGATCGACTTGCTGAGGCGATCAGCAAGGCAGAGTAGCTCGTCTATTTGAGCGTTATATTTTTTCATGGGCATATGCGGTTTCGATTTAATGATAGTGCTAAAAAATGGTCAGAAGGGCTTTTTGGCAAATAGCCGTTTTCTGATCTCGTCATTCTTCAGTCTAGTGTGTTGGAACAAAATTGTGGATAAGTCTAAGTTGAAATTATTCAGATGAAAGACCGGAGTAGGGGATCGTATCTTCGTCAAGGATGTCGACTGCTGCGCATTGTTTACATTGAGCTACATGGCGTCAGCATATGTCGCATAGTTGCGTTTGGAGAAGACTCGTATATGAGCCAGGCAACACAAATAATCGCCCTCTGGTTTTTAAGAATATTGAATACGGTTTGTCAGAATGGTGGTATTCGATAAGCAAAACATTAAAAATCTCCTGCATCCGCAAGGCATTGGGATTCGTATTCCAGTATGCTGAGGTATTAGAGTTGAGAGACTCGCAAATCATCAAGATTTCTCATGGCCATTCATCCTGAGTGGTTGTTTGTGTGTTGTTTCTTTTTTACGAGGTGTTCATCATGAGTTCGAACCTTCTGGCCCGTCATTTCCGTTTTACTCTTATTCTTGCTTTGGCTGGAGTGTCTTCAGGGTCTGTCGCTCAGACGGATCCTGATTGTACAGAACCCAATGGCGTTTTTCCGCTTGTCGCCCCCGGGGCTCATGCGGATTGCGATGAGCATTGGGGTGTCGGGTTCGATGAAGACTCAGTAACCCTCGCCCGCTCGAACTACCGCTGGGAAAGCTTCGGCCAGTCAGGCATGCTCTCTTCATGCTGGAACGGATTGCACACAGACTTTGGAATTCCCCAGAGTTGGGATGAAGACCCGTACCGCCCACAAGACGAGGCACCTGGAGGCGGTGCCCCCGATTCTGCGAATGGAGTAGATTGTGGTTGGAGTGCGGAAACAGTAAACTTGAACATTCAGTCTCCTTATGGGTTCCGGGCGCCAATACACCCGCTCGCACCTCCTGGGATAGGCGATTATTTGCCTCCCGCACCAACCATCGGTGCGGGATCTGCCAGCCTCGTGCCAAGTGGAATAGCAGGTGAGAGTGCCTGGTGGAATGACGCTACTCGCCAAACACTCCACCAGTCGGTTGACCTTGTTACAGGGTTGCCACTTGTAAGAGTCAGTCAGCTTGAACTCCCGTTTGATGGAGCAACATTCCGATTAATTCGAACTCGCTCGGGTCACCGACGGGATCAGATGGGGTTCGGGCCTGCTGATGGGGATCTCGATTTCGACCGGCTGACAGCATCGGATCGTTGGTGGGATTGGTCTGGGCAGGGATGGATGGTCAATGAAAATCCATTACTAATCGTTGATTCGTCTGTGCCAGATCTTGTCGGAAACAACCCAAAGACGACATGGCTTGTGCTCGATGCGCATCATTCCATCCCGTTTCAGCAGATTGAAAGCAACGGTRTTTATGCGGCTCCGCCCAGGTTCCGGGCCAAGCTCGCTCATAATGGGACATGGTCAAATGACCGATTTGAAGACGGTTCAGATATTCGCGGGTGGATTCCAGGGGAAGAGCCTACGGAAATGGAAATATTTCTGTATGATGGAGCGCTTAAGTATACTTTTGTGATTATACGGGAAGACATTCCATCTCATGTATGGGATCAAACAGCATCAGGTGTAGGCACAGATACTGCGAAAGCAGGTAGTTTGCATGATCGCCCTTTTGTAAACGATCAATTCGAAGGATATGCGTTATTTAACACTTGGAGTCCTCTCCACACATGTACCAATCCAGGCCTCGGGTTACCGTACTACGGGCTTTGTGTTCAGATTGAAGATCAGTACAATCACAAGGTCGAGATGAACTACCATGGTGTGAAGCAGAAATCTGTTGATTTCTTTGACCCGAGCACTGATAACGAGTTTGATTTTGATACTGATGGCACGGCCTGTGTCGAATGCGGACAGAGTTGTGCACGAAAAGGCTTGATCCAGTCTGTTAAGCTCAAAACAAACGATGTCACCAGATGGAGTTTAATCTACGCATATCGGGGATTTAGAACTTCAAATGTGCATGCTCCCGATGAGCTTCTCACGCATGATGGACAAACGGATAGTTTTCCTACAGAAGACGAGTTACGCTTCCGGGAACAAGACTTGTGGGGATCCTATCACATTGATCGGATTTATGTATACAAAGTTGACGCACTGAATCCAGATCCAGAAGATGAGATTGTCGCCGCGAGCACTGACAATGAGCATTATTTTCTCAGTGTAGATCATGATGAGTTGCTTGATCTTGATGGATCGAGTCCTGATTTGGATCCGCTTACAGAGCTACTTGGTGGCGGCGATAATTCTACCGCGAATGGCTGGACTCATCTTGTGCAGAACCACTATGTTGAGAAACTAGAGTTTGGCCAGAGAGCTGGCGTATGGAACAATGCGCTTAAGGTGATGACAGCGGTGACATCGCGTGTTTTTGAGGATGACACACAGTCAACCGTTCAATCAGAGAATATTCAGCGGTGGGTTTATCAACATACACAGGATGGGTTTGCGACTCCCTATGCAGGGCCAGCGTCGGGTGACTCGGCGTTACGGTGGGACTTGAACTGGCTGAGCAGTATTTACTTACCAGCAGATGTGGCCAATGTCACAACAACTGATGAACTTGGTTTTAACAATGTGGCAACATTAGACAACTTGGTCTACATGACTCATCCAGATACCGGATTGTCGCTTACGGATGAACCCGATCAACTCGGTGCAATGACTAAATATGCTTCGTACCGATTCGGGAACGGTCAGCATTCAAGCGATACATGGCCAACGAATACAGGATCGCAAGATGCACCTGATCAGGTTTCGCTTGTCACCAAGTATCTCGTTAACGACAAGTCAAAGTTGATGACCGATATGCGTTTCCAAATGGTGGGCAAAGCCGCACTCCCGGGTGATGATGGGCGTGTACATTACTACCAGATAAACAGATTGCGTGTGATGCCCGGTTTTCAACATATTCAAGGAGATTACTACACGGAGGGGCGTGAGTTTGTCTCGGAGTGGTTCTCGGTTGGCGAAGAAATGAACATGCGAAGCGCGTTCGTACATCCCTATCAATGGCATGGATATGCGCCTAAGTGGGATGGCGGATGGCCTGACTCATCAACATCACAGTCTCCTGATTTGACAGCTGTTCGTTGGATTACAGTGATTGATGAGTATGCGGATGAACGAGATTTGTATCCTTCAAGTACTGATTTAGCCGCAGGGTATGGAGTCTACACTGGTGAAAATGCGACGAAAAAATCGCAAATGAGCCGCCGGATTGTTGAGTTGAGCCCATCGGGTTACTTGCTTCGTGAGCGCAAGTGGGAATATTCCGAAGATGGCGTAATGCGATCTGGCGGCGGGCTTGGCGAACAGTATATTTATCGTACCATCGAAGATTACTTTGCGGACAAAGGGAATCCATTGCCTGATCGGCCATCGCAAGGAAGCTCCGGTGCTGGACGCTCCCGATATACCGATGCGCTTACGAGTATTCGCGATGAGCTTTTGAAAGTGGAATACCGTTCGATCGGTTGGTCGGCAGGTGAGCTTATTGAGTTTGATGTGAACCACCCTGATAACACATCTGACTATGCGAGCCAGAATGGATATACACGCTTCACAGATTATGATGTATTCCATCCAGAGGGTGAAACTTGGGCGACCTATGTCGAGTCGGTGCAAGCAACGCGTTTGAGCGAGAAAGCAATTCCATTGATCTCACGCGTCCAACCGGTTGCTGAGGGGTTTCACAGAGGTTCTGATTACACAACACCAGAGAATGGTGTAGGGTGKGTGCCGAGCCCAAACAACAACGAACATCTCTATACAAGCCAAGTGATCCGTGATTCGGTAGTGCCAACGGATGTCATTGCACAGGTCGATTTTGTATCGAAGACACTCGCTGTCGATTTACTTGATGGATTGCCATCTGCCAACTGGCAAAGCCCAGATCTGAGCTACCAAGTCCAGCGAACAATTATTGAGCGAGATGACAGCTTAGATGACGAAGGAAATGAAGTCCCTGAAGAAGAACAACCTGTGACAAGTCGGATGATCGTGGGTATCCCTCGACAAATGTTTCCAGGTTCAAGTTGGTATTATCCTGTTGAACGCGAGTTTTATGATGAAGAAGGAAATCCGACATGGGCGTGTACAGGCCAACTCATGGATCCATCCGATCCAAATCAAGCTTCTAGAACTGACCCCGACCCCTATGAGTCACTGACATTTACATACTATCAGCGCGATGATGAGGGACGATCGCTCAACACAGTGCTCGATGCTGTGCCGGATAGTATCGCAGATTTGGTCGGTGTTTCGCGGGCAATGTCCTCCCATACTGATCATTCAGAGGAAGAAATAGGGGTTGTTTTTTGGCCTCAAGATAAATCAGGAATCTATTGGATTCGAGTCAGCGATAGTTCAGTGCCTGGGGGGAATCTTCCACTCAACTATGTGACATCGTTTGTGTATGATCGGTATGCGCCGGGGTTATGCGATATCTTCTACCCAAATGGACGACGATGGGCCCGTCGGGTGATTACCTTATTCGATGACAATGAGTTTAATGGACATATGGGCGAGTATTCCCGAGAGTTCATCTACAACAATCTTGAGTTGAGAGATGACGCCACTGGGACTGCGAAATGGACGACAACCTCTGAAGGTGAAGTCAAAGATTATCGAAACACAAATATCTATCAGCCAGCAATGGTAACGAGGAATGTCACCTTTGTGGAAGGAACATTGCCAAATGATTCAACAACACTTCGCGTTTCACGAACTGAACAGCCTCAATGGATTCTTAACTCTGCCGTAGATATGGGCGTGGATTCTAATGGGCGGGTTCAGAAAGCAACGCTTCTTGAGCGAACACCAAGCGGAGCATTGCTCGCTGTTGGGTCGAAAGAGATCAACGATCTCGGAGAGTTGTATCGTGAGCAAGACTTTGATGAAACGGTTACTGTTCAAATTCGCAACTCTATTGGCCAAACGATGCGTGTTTACCAAGGGACGGAAGATCGTCAGTGGTATCTTCCACCAAGCGCGTGGAGTGGGATACCATCGCCCAATATGATTTTGCTCGAGCGGTCCGAGTATGGTTCCGGTGTGAACGACGCATGGTTACCGACCATAGTGCGGCAATACGATAATACTCCGAGTTGGGCTGAAAATGACTTGTTTGCTGATGAGCCAGATGTCGTAGACGACAATGGGGTGCCAATTGGCGATATTGACGGTAGGGCAACGATCATTGGATACGACTGGCAGAGCCGTGCTGTACGGACAGACACTTATGGAAAGGGTGATCCATTCTCGGATGCAGCAGAGAATCAATCCCGGAGATTATCTACTTCATTGGTTTATCTTGACTACCTTGATCGACCTTATCTTGAAGTCACATACGGCCAAGACCCTGTTGGTGTCGATCCTGGCAGCAAACTTGTAATACCCATAAACCTTGATCCGACCAGCTATCTTGATGCTGAGTTGTYCCCAATGAATGCAGGGAACGAGTTGGATGTGGCGCAGTTGTACTTTGGCGAGGGGCATTTACGCCCTACATCAGTCACGCAAAGTGTCTACAGCGTTGATGGAACACTGATTGAGCGCCGGAGTTATGACTCGGGCTGGGATATAGCAGTCTCTCCATCCCCCACCTACCTCGCGAGTTATTCATATAACGGCCGGGGAGGAAACCAGATATTCTCTCAGAGCCCTGGTGGTTCAGTAGAAGTAACTCATCTCGATAGTGTTGGGCGTGTGTCTTCTACAGCGATGATGATGCCAACAACCGATATGTATTCAGGATCAAACTTCCCTGTTGATCTTGGCGAGCGTGAACGAACAGATATGTTCTATGATGCCGATGGTAATGTCGTAGAGACCAAGCGTTGGGAGCGGATTGGAGCGTATGGCGGTGAAGGCGGTGAAGGCGGTGAAGGCGATGAGATTTTAGATCTGTCAAATGCAGTGCGTACACGCACGCTCAACTGGTATGACGTCCAAAAGCGTCTTGTAGCGACAGCCTCGCTTGGGACTGAGAGTTCTAATGGCTATATTGCCAGTCCTGAGATATACACCCATGCCTCTCCTGGCCCTGGTGATGACTATACAGCTTTCCTTCCTCCATCCTGGGACGAAGCCACAGCAAAGGTGGTTTTTGAGGGCGTTGATCTCGATCAATCACTACTCGCCAATGCACTTGTAAGAGTGTACGTTTATGATGAGACTGGCAACAAGATACTGTCAGTTGATCCTGAGGGGATTGCGACTCGATACGAATACACCGCAGCTGGGCGCTTAGCCTACAAGATTGAAAATGCTGCTGATCCGGTTTGGGAAAACCAACGGATGAGCGGATATCGATATCGAGCTGGACGATTAGTTGAGATGAATCTCGTGACATTAGATGGCCGTGGGAATGATCCTGTCCAAACAGGCGACCCATTCATATTCATCACCCTGGATGTTGCTCCTGAGGATGTTGATATCGAGAACGGGCTCAACTTTGCTCATCGCACGCGGCTTGAGTACGGTGCCGATATCGTCAGTTCAAATGGGGCCGGTGGGTATTGGGTTTCATCTCGAAACAATAAACTCATTGGCGCAATGCATTTGCCTAACGAGCAAACAGGTTATCCGGCTGATGATGCGGATGTGATTTTACGGTACACCTATTCCGGGCAGATTGCCCAACGGTTTAACAGTGCAGGGGAAGCATTTAAATATCTCTACAATGATCTGGGGCGATTGACTGATGTCATCGTCGGGGTTTGGGACCCAACACAGCCGCCAGTCTTTGTTGATATAGGTCCTGCGCAAGGTTCAGGGCTTTCAACTCCCGAGCCTACAGACAAAATCCGCTACCTCCACTATTCATACGATGCTCGCGGTAATCTTACAGATGTGGAAGCATGGACTGAGCAAGACGCGGCTGATCGGATTTTGATCACACATACGCGTATGGCGTATGACGCAAGAGATCGCTTGGTCAATGAATGGCAGCTTCATGGTGAAGGAATCATTGATGATCTAAAAACCCCGCATATGGCTTATACTTGGGAGTATGAGCCAACAGACCTCGGCTTTGGAGGAGTTGGAACGGCACGGACTGGGCACGATCGTCTCACTTCGATGACCTATCCGGTGCCCGAAGTGAATACGAACCCTCGTACGCTCACATTGAAGTACGGCGGGCTGGATGGGTCTGATGAAGATATGTTGTCACGGTTGACTGCAATACGATCCAACATCGGCACACTACATCTTGCGGGCTTTGAGTATTCCGGTAGTGGACGGCGCGTCTCGCTGGATTTGAAGAACGGGAAGGTTTCAAGCTCAGCCAATTACAATGTCGTTCCGAGTACCCCTGAGCTCAATGGCTATGACATGTTCGGCCGGAAGACTGAATCGAGATATACTGACAATGTCTCAAATATCTTGTACCGAGCGAACTACACCTTCGACAAGGTAGGCAACCGCACGAGTGCGTTGATTCAGCAAGCTGATGTGGGTGGTCAATCACGCGACAATATTCGATCTGTCGTGAATATATACGATGATCTTCATCGGTTGATAGGGGCGGAGGTCGGCGAGATTGATCTGGCTGCCGATCCGATCAATAATCCACAGATCAAGTTGAATACGACCGTGCATAATGATTCGTGGTCGCTTGATCGGCTCGGGAACTGGACTGGAAAGATCGATGATCAGACTGGTCAGTTGCTTGAACATGGCCGTCATACCACCGGTACACTTGATAGCTTTGGTGTGCCTTGGTCGATATCAACCTATGACAGTTATACCAGCTATGACTTTGGTCTGACACAGGCGGTGACCGAGCGGGATTCGATCACGCAACTGGGGATATTCGAACAGACCGATGGCGGTGCAGCAGTCGAAAAAAGTGTGCAGCCCGTGTACGACGGTGCTGGCCGTACCCTCTTTGATGGAGAGTATGGATATCACTACGACGCATGGGGCCGGGTGGTGCAGATCAATGAGGCTTCGGTTGTGTATAACGATCTCACGGGCCTGGCTGTTGGATTTACTTATGATCGGATGCTCAAGCACTTTGTCTATGACGGGTTTGGGCGATTGATTCGGACCAGTTCGCCTGTAGATGATCCTGACGCTGGGGAGTCAGCCCAGATCGTTCAGTCCATCAGTTTCTTCTATGACGGTGCTCGGCGGGTGCAAGAGATCATCAATGATCCGGTATCGACCATTGCAGGCGCACTCAACTCTGGTGATACAGGGCTTCAGGGCTTGGCTGGTGAATCAACCAATCTGAATAATCCTGATGGATCCAATGCACCGCTGAGTCTTGAGAAGGGGCAGAACCCTCAACCGCTCACACGCAATATCTATCGCGAGTATGTCTGGGGTTCGGGCGACAACGGCCCTGATGAGCTCTTGTTACAGACCGATGAGCTTGATGAAGAGTATTGGTGCTTGATGGATGGCGGTGGCGACCTCGTTGCCTTGGCAACGGTCGATGCTTCGTCGAATGTACAGATCGTGCGGCAGTGGACTTATGATGCCTACGGTGCGATTTTGACTGCCGAACACCTCGGTGCGAGCCTTGAAACACATGTCGGCCATAAGGGGCTGTTCGTTGATCGGCTCGATGTGGCCATGAGCGTCGATGCTTCTGAATCACCTCGCTTGGTGCCTTTTGGTCACACGATTTATCAGAATAGAAACCGGAGTTATTCGCCGAGTTTGGGCCGGTTCCTGCAGATGGATCCGAATCAGACGGCGATGGCATTGCTGAGCAATACGGCGAGCCATGGGCGTGGTCTCGGTGCGATCGCGATTGCTTTTAGTATGGAAGGCATGTACGGCGACGGCTTGAACCTGTATCAATATCTTGGGAGCAATCCTTGGACGAGTTCGGATCCGCTTGGTTTGAGCGGCGGGCGTGTTGATCCTTGGGAGTTGTCAGAAGCGATTATCAATGAGTACATCGGTGCTCGTGCTGCGATTCTGAGTAGCTTTGGAAATGATTTGGCAGCAGCAGCGATTATTGCGGCCCAGATAGCGAGTTATCTCCCGTTCCCCGGTGTTGGTTTAGCAGGTGATCTTGCGCTTGTCGCGCTCGGTGAGATCAGCATGGAAGAGGCGATCATGGGTGCCGCGATCGGAGTTATCCCCGGTGGCAAGCTTTTGAAACTGCTCAAGAAATCAGGAGCGGGCAAGGCGATCGGGGCGATGGGTTCGGCGACTTGGGCCCAAGCGAAACGAATAAGCGGCGGAGTCTTAAGAGGGGCAGGAGGAATAGCTGCGAGAGCTGCGAAATGGGTTGCGAGAAAGGCGGCCAAGCTCGTTGGTATTGGGAGGTGTGGCTGTTTTACGGCAACAACTCTCGTTATGACCGCGAATGGTGCGGTGCCGATCGTGGATATTGAAGCCGGTCATCAGGTGTTTTCAGCTGTTGATGACGGGTTGTCTCAAGACTATTCATCCAACGAAGTGGGTACGAAGATCATCATTGGTGAAGCGGCGTTGGTGCAGCTTCATCTGCTCCATGAAGATGGCTCAACCGAGACGATTAATACAACCGATGAGCATCCGTTCCATGTAGCGGATACGGCCCAATGGACTCGTGCGGATCAGTTGTTGATTGGCGATGAGTTATCCACAATTTCTGGGGCCACGATGCTTACGGGCGTTGTCTTTACAACCGAGCGTGTGCCGGTGTATAATCTGAGTATTCTGGGTTCGCCGACTTACTATGTCGGTGAGCATGGGGTTTGGGTGCACAATTGCAAAGTGCCAGGTGCCCCCAATAGATTCAGTAAATGGAAAGCTAAGAAAATGGCTAAGAAACACGGGTTTGTTGATGAGCATGCTTTCAAAGCTGATTGGATTTCAAAAGATGAGTTGTCGAAATGGGATATGTTCAAAGACAAAGTGTCAGAAACTATTTGGCTAGGCAAGAAGCAGGCGGATGAGTGGATTGATACCGGGTTGTCAGCTGACTAATTGAAATGGAAGATAATGCGAAATAGAAGCGTTGTGATTCACTTATTTATTCGCGGAAAAACTGTTCAGAACAGTGTTGGTGAGAGTCCAATTGCAATTAGCCGTTTAATGCCAGAAAGGCGAGTTGAAATTGGAAAAAGAGAGAAGGGTGGGAGTGTGAGTGCCGAAATAGTTCAACTAAATGAAGGAGTATCATGGACATGGGCTGAGAAGGCGATAAATACCACTTGCTTTGTTGAAAAGGTTTTCAAACAACTACTAGAGCACAGTAATTATTTTATAAAGTTGTCTCAAGATGAAACAGTATCATCAATCGTCATCATTACTAGTAGGCATTTCCGCAAGAATAAATCGGTGTATTTATCAGAAAGTGCGGTGGTATTTTGCGGAAAAATTAACGCTAGCATTGAAATTATATTTGAATAGGCGTCACGGTTTTGTCATTTGCACGTCACAAATGACTTTGCCATTTTGGATCGCCAGTCTTGGGCGGGGACCAGTGTTGATGAGGCAATCGTGATTATAACACTCGACATACGGCATCAACCGTTTGTTAGATATGCTACTCGCCGATGGGGAGCAGGTTGAATCATTCTTATCTTTGGTGAAAGCCACGGCCCATCATGGATTTCTTGCCATGGCACCATGGTGACATCGGTGCGTTGTTGACGATCCTTGCCGCCGAAGATCACCACTTGGCTGGTGGTTTTCTTCTCGCCCAATGCCTTGGCAACCCAGCATACCCAGGGGAGACTGGCCACTCTGGCATGATTTAGCCTCTTTGATGAACAAATGTTGGCATGCTTCTAGTTTTGTTTGAATTTAACTCCTCCTTTTGATGCCAAGCTTCCGCATTTAGAAGACGCTAGGCATGTAGAAMCAGTATTCATCTTGTTGCTCCTTATATATTTTTAAAATTTTGGCGTGTGACATGCGCACGAAACCGGAAATACACTAGAGTAATGTTTCGTTGGCAATGTCATGATGGGGTTAATTTCAAAACAGCGAGACTTGTTTCAAGCCAATCATGAACGCCTTTAAAGAAGCCTAGGTCGCGTACTTGGGCAGAAGAAGGATCAAATTTGTTCGGATTGATCTATAGAAAAATAGGAGACTGGCATGGCGACAAGAGCTAAAAACTTGAATGGTATTCTAATTAGTGCACTTCTGATAACTGCTGGCACATCACAAGCGGCATTTTGCCTCGCGGATGAACAGGTGACAAATGTACTGACGGAATCTGCAGAGCGTATCGTTTTGCCAGGATCCGATCTCACTATTCGGCTATGGAAAGGCAAGCTGAGTGACGGCACAAATGGCGTCCTATACGCCTTCGAAGGAAGTGATGGAAAACTGGGCCCTGCTGTAGAGCAAAAGCCAATGATTCATACACGGGCAGGTACATTTGATCCATTAACTGGGACTCGTGATGTGCCATCAAGATTGCAAGCTGATGCAGAAGCAGAGATGTTTATCGTTCAGTTTAAAACGATGCCGAGAGTTGAATACTTGAATGAGTTGATGCGGCTTGGAGCTCAAATGTTGCCTGGGCATTTGGCAGACCAAGCTCGTGTAGTGAGGATGTCACCATCTGTACGGAGTGAGGTTGAGTCGCAGCCTTGGGTTCGCTGGGTTGGACCGATTGAGCCAGAGATGAAACTTGGTTTGGATATTGATCAGGCTGAAGTCGACAAAGATGGTCGACTAGCTATTAGGATACACATCATGCCACCAAGTATTGATGCCCAGCTTCGCCTAGCTGACATCGTTGAAAATGGTGGCGGAGTGGTGACTCGTGTCGCTGAATCTGGTCGTTTCATAGATGCCTCTGCTTCAGCGATGCTGTTGGAGGCTGTACTAAATAGCGATGATTGTATAGATATATACAAACAATCGACGGGGAATCTAAACTCTGCGCAAAGTAGAGAAATGAGCGGAGCCGATATTCTTGAAATAGCGTCAGATTTTAAAGGAACTGGTGTTCGTGCAGAAATCTTTGATACGCACCTTTTACTCTCAAACCCTGTAATTGGGAGTGTAAGCAATACACCAATTGTTCGTGACAATCCGCCACCAAACCCCGGCCCAGGATGCGATAATGATCATGGGACTGGGACTTACAGCCTCTTGTTCGCAAAGACTGATCCAAACGGCCCGTTTTCTGCGGTGGCGGGTATGATTCCTGAAGGGCAAGGGATATTTAATAATTTCAAACTGACAGAATCAATGGGAGGGACATATTCGCGAGATTGTTTGACGCAATCTTTATCTCAATTGGCGATGGATCCAGTCGTTAGCAGTACAGTGAATTACAGAACGGTTTTGCAAAGCAACAGTTGGGGCGTTTCGAATTTTGCTCATAGCTACAATGATAATGGATGGACTGCTGAGGCGGACAGAATAGCATTTAGCTATGATTATTTAATGTCCCATGGGATGGGTAATACTGCAAATGCGGTTGGTAGCTCTGCAATTGGAAAAAATATTCTAACTGCAGGAGCGCTCAATAACAACGGGACTGCCGGCAATAGAGATGACGATATTATTGGGATATTTGGACATGGCCCAGTAGATGTCGACAACTCTCAAACCCTCCCTGTAGGAAGAGTTAAGCCAGATCTTGTTCTTAATGGACAAAATGTATGGACTGCGGGTTGTAATCCTAGCTTCGGTGGTGGCCCTGATGATATTCGGGTAAGAACAGGAAACAGTTTTTCGACTCCGGTTGTCGCAGGTTCTGCAGGTCTTGTCTTTGAAATGTGGGGTAGGCAGTATCCATTGGGATCAACAACAGGCAAGAATATTTTCCGGAGCACCCTGCCGTCTGTCACAGGTATTCCTGATACTGATGTGTTTGCCAATCGTCCAGGACCAGCTGTTATCAAAGCACTCTTGATCAATACCGCTTCGCCTTATGATTGGAACTTGGATACGGATGGCAACGGTGTTCTGGATGACCCAAATAACACGATCACTCGCGATGTACAAGGATGGGGACTTCCAGATCTAGTGAAGTTGTATGATCGTGCAGTGTGGTATCAGGATTCCGCGATCATCTCGCCTCAGTGTTTATTTGCGGTGAGTAATCCACCTGTCATGCGGATTGTCCCTGAAAATAAAATTCTCCTAGATGATCCAAACGACCCATCAGCTTCTGAAGCTGAATACTGCTTTGAGGTCATTTCTACGGATACTGAACTGCGGGTTTCACTTGTGTGGAGCGACCCGCCACCAAGCAACTTTACTGGCGGAAATCCGCTCGTGAATAACCTTGACCTAAAGGTCACAGCGCCAGATGGCTCGACGGTGTACTTGGGAAATTATGGTCTTGTTGAAGATGGTAACCCGAGCACAACGCACGGCATTTGGTCAGCATCAGGTGGTATGGCAGACACGATGAACAATGTTGAAAATGTGTTTATTGATGGGGCTGATCTGCAAGTGGGTATGTATACCGTTCAGGTAGTTCTTGAAGATCTCGGTGCAGATGGCCATTTGCCAGTCTGGACACAGTGTTCGCCTGCGGTTCCGCCAGCGATGAGTGATGACAATGTGATGGATGTGAAGTTTGCCCTGGTTATATCGCGAGGGCCATGTATTGCAGATTTTAATCAAGACGGACTTGTGGATGTTGATGACTACACTGCTTTCTCTGCCGCACTCATTGCAGATTCACCAAAGGCAGATATAAACCATGATGGCCATGTTGATTTCTTTGATGTGCAACCGTTTACGGCGGCGTTTAATATGGGATGCCCATAGTTTTAGCATTACAGATCGATCAACATGAGTGACCACTCTGGCGCCCATCCGAAAACTGGGCGCCTTTTTTCTGTGCTGAAAGGAGTGAGTGCTTTAGGTTTGGCCTTTGCATTACAGGTCGATCCGAACCGTTCGGGGAGATGTCTGCTAATTTGTACTCTTAGATACTGAGAACATAGAGGAACTCTTCCTTCAATCATCTCTGTAATGGATACTGAATCTGCTTCTTCATCTACTTCGAATGTGTGGGAACTCAATACTGATCTGTCTATGAGTGGCGTTTATGCCCCCGCGGCGAAAGCCGCGGAACTCATTGGGCTGTTGACAGGTGGGTGGCAACAACCGGGCTGGTCTGTTGCCAGCGTTGACAGTGCGTGTTGCCAGGCTGTTGCCAGTGGTCATACCGAGATCACGATCGGTGTGCATGCGGAGAAGATTGTGGAACTCTTCTCGCATTCGAGTAGTACCGCATACGGAGAATGCTGAGGAACTCAAAGCCATCGGTCATACTCTTTCATGCTGAGAATGTGCGGGAACTCTTCGCACTCAACAGATTCGTTCATGCCGAGAATGCATAGGAACTCATCTCGCTGGTCTGCATCTTTGTCGCGGAGAATGTCGAGGAACTCTTCCACACACCTTGATCGTTTCACACTTCTATACAAGCGGAGAATGTGCGGGACCTCACCCCAGTATCTTGGCAACACCTCCTTGATTCACGCCGTATATGTGCTGATGATTACCTACTACACACCTTCTTCATTTCTACAACTCACTACAGATTGGACCAATCATGATTCGCATCAACATGATCACCTCCGCCGCTGCGGCGAAGGATTACTTCCGTCGTGCCCTGAGCCCCGGCGAGTATTACACACACGCACACGGGCTTGACCAGGAGCGTGTCGGCGACTGGGGCGGAAAGATCGCCGAGCGGCTCGGCTTGCATGGACAAGTCGGCAAGCACGCATTCAATCACTTGTGTGATAATCAGAATCCGGCGACCGAAAACCGTCTCACCCAGAAGATGGGCCACAAACGGAGGATCGGATACGACTGCAACTTCCATGTTCCCAAGTCTGTTTCGCTGGCTCTGGAACTCGGCGGCGATCAGCGAATCGTTGAAGCATTTGAGACCTCGGTGCGAGAGACGATGCTGGAGATGGAGCGGGATACCCTGACCCGTGTGCGAGTCGGCGGGGCCGATGAGACCCGTCCCACCAAGAACATGATCTGGGCGGAGTTTGTGCATCACACAGCGAGGCCAGTGGATGGGATGCCCGATCCGCATCTGCATATGCATTGCGTGGTGTTCAATGTGACCTGGGATGAGGTGGAGCAGAAGTACAAGGCCGTGGACTTTGGATCGGTGATGCGTGATGCACCATATTTTCAGGCGACATTCCATGCGAGATTGAAGACCAAGATCGCCGAGCTCGGCTATCGCATTGAACGCCGGGGCAAGGGCTGGGAGATTGCCGGTGTCCCTGAGCGGATGATCAAGGCATTTAGTCGCCGCGCGGAAGAGATTGATCAGTTGGCTAAGGATCGTGGGATTATCGATCCTGTGAAGAAATCCAAGTTGGGCGAGTTAAGCCGGGCGGGGAAGTTGCTTGAGGCGGGGATGAATCGGCTTCGGTCGTACTGGCGTACTCAAGCTGAGAGCGACGATCTGCAATCTATGGGCACGGTGATTGATCGTGCCCAGATTGGCAATATTCAGATAGACGATCCTGAGCAACAACTGGATCAGGCATTGCTGGCGGCACTGGATCACATTATGACTCGGCGATCTGCTGTGAGGAATAGAGACCTGATTGCGGAGACCCTGACGCTGACTACCGGCGGTGTGCTGCCCGCGGATGTCGAACGCAGGATTAGTAAGATGATCGAAGCTGGTGAACTTCACCAGGGTTCATGGGAGGGCGAACCATTGCTGGTGACCCCAGAGGTCTACCAGCAAGAACAAGATATGCTGGCCATGATTCATGATGGCAACAACAAATACATGCCGTTGGTATCTGGACATGAAATCGTCGATCAACAACTCTCTGTGGAACAGCGCATCGCCGTCGAGCATGTGCTTGGCTCCACCGATATGCTGGCGATGATTCGCGGGCGTGCCGGCGTGGGCAAGACCAAGCTGATGCATGAGGTGGTCGGTGCGTTAGAATCCAAAGGCATCAAAGTGCAGCCGGTGGCCATCGGTGCCAAGATCACCGATGAGGTGCTGCGGAAAGATGGATTCAAGGATGCGGTGACGGTGGCCAAGTGGCTGCATGATGAGAATCTACAGAAGCGGATCAGGGGGGGTGTGCTCTGGGTGGATGAAGCTGGCCAGGTGGGGGTGCCTGATCTGGACAAGATTCTCAAACTGGCCCAGAAACTCGAATGCAGGGTGTTGCTGACTGGCGATACCGCCCAGCACCATGCCGTGCAACGCGGCGATGCCATGAAGATCATCGAAACATTCGGGCATGTGACCCCGGCAGAAGTCCGCATCATCCGCAGACAACGCTGCGAGCAATACCGCGAGGCGTGCAGTTTGTTGTCCGATGGCAAGATCATGCACGGCTTTGCCGAGCTTGAGAAGATGGGATCGATCAAGGAGATTCAAGATCATATCTGGACGGGCGAGCAATCCAACGAGCGAGCGAAGTACCTGGCCAGCGTGTATCTGGAATCTGTAAAGCAAGGTCGGGATGCGATGGTGATTTCACCGACCCATGCCGAGGGGAATGAGGTCACGAAATACATACGCCAATCACTCAAGGACCATGAGAAGATCGGAACCCGCGAGAAGAAGGTGACCAAGCTGCAACCAAGGCAAMTGACCCCATCGCAGAAATCCGATGCGGCCATGTATCGGACTGGTGACATTATCGAGTTCTCTCAGAGCGTGAAGGGCGGCACTAGAAGGGGTGACCGTGCCGAGGTCACCCACGCCAACGACGAACGGGTCAAGGCTAAGCGAGCGCGTGATGGCGTGTCATTTACCGTGCCGTTGGATCATCCCAAGCGGATCGAGGTCTATGAGCAGAAGGGGATCGGATTGGTCAAAGGCGATCAGATCCGCTTCACCAAGAACGGCAATACCCAGGACAAGAAGCACAAGGTCTTGAATGGCAGCAACTACACACTCGACCGCGTTGGCCGTGATGGCACCATGCACCTTGAAAACGGCTGGAAGATCGACAAAGACTTCGGCCATATCAACTACGGGTATTGTGTGACGAGCCACGCTGCCGAGGGTGCGACTTCCGATCTGGTGATCATCGCACAATCGGCGATGTCTTCGGGTGCAAGCAGTGCCCAACAGTTCTATACCTCGGTGACAAGAGGCCGTGATGGCGTACTGATCGTCACCGACGATATAGATCGACTCCGTGAATGGGTACAGAAGGACGCGTCACGAGTCAGTGCCATGCAGGCGATGGATCACAAGCCAATAAATACGCGGTCATTGAAACGATCAAGCGAAGCCGTTCGAGAGGGCATTCGTGACGAGATGAATAAGGAGATTACAAGCCGTGCCCGTGCCCACGAACAGAGCAAAGTTGATCGTCAGGTATGGCGTGAGCAATCACGCGAACACAGCGTAGATAGAAACAGAGACCTTGATCGAGATTGGAGCATGGAACGCGATGGTTGAACAGAACGGACTCGAACAATACCTGCGACCATCGGTGAAGAAATCTCCCAAGTCTCAAGAGACCAACCGGGCGATCATGTTTGATGTGCATCTGCCGGGCGATGAACAGATTGCCTATTCGTATTCATTGCTCACCAAGGTGCGGATGAACCGCAAGCGGATCATCGCCGAGTTTGTGCCGGGCAAGGTGATCATTGAAGGCGTGTGCTTGGAGCCGTTGTATCGAGCCTTGATCCAGCACCGTGCCCGCATGGTGAAGGTCACCGATGATGGGCGATCATTCGCAGCCAGCGGAATCAGGCCCACCGAGCCGATCATTACCGGAATCCAAGCGGAGGATTCCGGTGAATGATGTGGTTTACGATACCTGCTTCTCTTCCAGCTCAACCATCTTGTCTCTCGCCATTTTTAGCAAAGGGATGAGGGCTTCAACCTCGTCGAGTTCAAGTCTTGCAAGAAGTTGGTAGTCCGAATTTGCTTTGTGGCCCAAGATAAATCGACTGAGATCACATGTGATATCCGGAACCGTCGAGCCCCAGTCCTTGATGAACACGGCGTTATATCGACCGCGGTATCCAAGGTCGGCATTCTCATTGGCAGCTTCGTCATCGCTCAGTTCCACAATATTGGCATTGCACTCGGTGGGGAGGTTCATTCTTGACATGATGTGTTCCTTTCGGGGTCATTGATCATGACACACCCCCTTGCATCTCTGTTCTTACGGCTTGGAGCAGTGYGATYAGCTGYTCGACTTCAYRAAGGCCAACATGACCGRCCAGCATCTCGCCCTGTGAACCATTGGGGTTTACAAGCCGTTGGTACAGATCGCATCCGATATCCGGTGTCGTGGAGCCGTAGTCCGTGAGATATGCCGAGTAAGCATCGTTCTGAAATCCGGAGTCTGCATTCACAGAATCGAGTTCATCTTGTGGTAGTGGTTCGATGCCCTTGGGTAGTGATGGTAAAGATTTATGTTTCGTAATCATATGCGTATTCCTTCTTTCTG
>NVSM01000054.1 GCA_002401225.1 bacterium | reverse complement strand
CCTCCCCGCGAGGGCGCGGGGAGGGATAAAGATGATGTGCTCTGTGGAAATCGTCGAGCCGTCAGGCACAACCTAACAATTCTTTCTCTTCCCCCTTCCCTCTCTCCTCAATCTTGTATTCTCCGCACCTCTGCGTGATCTTTGCGTCCTCTGCGTTCCTCTTGCTTCTCTTCATAGGTGCAAAAAATGAAAGAGGCCGCCGGGTTCTGCACCCACCGAGCGGCCTCTCTCTGATTCGTCTCACACCAAAAACTCGTGTGATATGTCAAGTTGTGGGTCAACTCAGGTCCAGCGGGTGCGTTGAACTGCTCTGCTCCTGTCCCCGTAGAGCGAAATAAAACTCAGCTTCGACGACGACGCGTCGCAGCCAATCCACCCAACGCCAAGAGCGAAACGCTGCCTGGTGTTGGAGTCAATAAAATACCATCGCCTTGGGATGTTCGATTGTCGAATCCGTTTGTGGTATCAAACCATTCGGGCATCTGGATCAAGAAGCTGATTGCGCCGCTCAGGTCATAGGATGGAGCATCGAACTCGCTGCCTGCTCCGGTGCTTTCGAAAACGGAGTTGCCATTGGCGTTGTAGGTTGCGAAGTCGACGATTCCGTCGAAGAAGCCAAACCCGCCGAGCATATCCCATGAGCCTGAGAAGGTGCCTTCGAGGGTATCGCCATCGATATCGTGGATCAAGATTCGTCCATTGAGACCATCTGCTGATGAGCCTGTGATGTTCGAGAGATCCATGCGGAACTCGACAAAGGCATCATTCCCAAAGCCGATTTCGCCAGCATTAAATGCTGCGGTTTGAGCGGAGGGAAGATCATGACGCGTGACATCGCCCGAAGTGATCAGCGATGACTGTGCAATGTAAAGCCCAGATCCAACATCGTAGCTGGTGTCAAGATCGGTAAACCCAAAGGTTGTTCCGAGCGTGACCACGCCGGCGTTCGACATGGCTGATGCGATTGCGATGCAACCTACGCCAGAGATCAGTTTTTGTATTGTGTGGTTCTTCATGTCCAAAGCACTCCTGCTGCTGGGCAAATGGTGAGTATGCGGGAATAGCCCGCGTCCAATAAAGAAATACACCAGATCGGGGAAGATGCCACCCGAGTTAGTGAAAAGTCCCCAAAACCGGCAAAATACGCTTGGATACAGTGCTGAAAATGCTGGGAGGCGAGAARTGTGTGCGTTTTCGATCAAAGACGCGAAGATATCTCAAATCGGGTGGGGTTTTGGCAGATCTGGTGCATGGTACATACGAGGGAATCCTCTCGATGCTGCATTTGTGTGCAGTGACAACAACAAGTCTTCCACGAGGAGAAGAAGATATGAAATATACAGTTCTCTGTACAGTTGCAGCATTCGCAGCTGCTTCACAGGCGGGATTTATAAGCGAGTTTGGTAATAACAACTCGCTTTCAATGGCAAACGATATCGGCTCATTCGGTGCACCCGGCGGCTCAATGCTCGTCGAAGGCAGTATTACCGAAGGCGATGTTGACTGGTTCAGCTTTACACTCGAAGACGATGCGTCGTTCTCGGTGTTTTCTGTATTCGGTTCAAACAATGGCGACGGCGTGATGCAGATTGTTACCGGAGCTGGCGATGTCATCGCATTCGATGATGATTCTGGCGTAGGGCTCATGCCTGCACTCCAGATCGAAAGCCTCACCGCGGGTACATACTACATCGCACTCTCAGGTTTCGGCGATGTCGATTCAGGTTCAGTGGGTTCAGATGATCAGGCAGATGGCTCGCTTATCACCGGTGGATTACACACCGAAAACTTTACCTACAAGCTCAATGTAGGGTTCACCATCGTGCCTGCACCAGGTGCAATGGCACTCTTGGGCATGGGCGGCGTCATGATGACCCGTCGTCGTCGATAAGCTGTTCGTAGAGAACAATACAAATCTTAAAAAACAGACCGAGTCGATGACTCGGTCTGTTTTATTTTTGAGTTGGTTCTTTGAACCAATGTGTTCAGCAGGCTGATCACATTGGCTTTTGTTCGATGGTCATGTCATAGACATGGAGCAGTTTGTCTTTGTCGAAAATCATTTCTTGGCGAGTTTTGCCGACGATATCGTAGAGCGGGGTCAGTTCGATCGCATCGACCGGGCAGGCCTCTTCGCACATGCCACAGAAAATACATCGGAGCATATCGATCTCGAACTTGGCGGGGTATTTTTCGCGGTCATCCCAAGGCGACTCGGCTGCCTCGATATGGATGCAGTTGGCTGGGCAAATGGTGGGGCACATCATGCACGCGACACATTTGACTCGTCCGGCGGCATCGCGGTTGAGACGATGCACGCCTCGGAAGTTTGAAAGCTCCATCCCGCCCTGTTCTACCGAATAATGCTCTCGGCGTTGTTCGGGATATTGGATGGTTCGGCTCGTTCGTCCTTGCCCGAAGGAGGTAAAGAAGTGGCGCATTGTGGTGCCAAACATGCCTTTGACGATCGCGGGGATATACATCGCTTCCGACGAGGTCATGGGCTTTGGGGTAATCGTGATGAGGTCTTCGTCTTTAATAGCCATATCGATCGAGTATAGCGTCTTTCTGATGGTGAAGTATGTTCAAAGGGTGTACTTCGCATTGGATTTCGTGCATACTATTGGTCATGACTGATCGTCGTTCAGGGCCGCCGTTGTTTGATCTCATGCGTGAGCGTGGGGAAGATCCCAGTGCGCCCAAACCGGTCGTGCCACAAAGCCCGTCATCTGGGCAAAATCCCAAACCGATTACTCCCGGCGTGGGTTCAGAGGCGGGGCCCAATGTATCTACCCAGCAAACCGCATGGGATACATCTGGCGGCGTATCGCGGGCCGAGCGATCGGCAGCCGCTGCGATGCTCGATGATCAAGTGCAGAATGATTCGGGCGTTCGCCTGTCATCGCCGATGTTTTATACGCTGATTGTGATTGCCWTAGCGCTTATCGTCGGGGCTTGGACGATCGGATATCAACGCGGGAGCATCGCGGGTAAAGAAGAGATGAGCCAGCATGTGATCGATCAGCCGGTGGTTCGCCCGGCTCAGACTGCGACGAGGACCCCGGTCGATGCTGTGCCAACAGCCGTACCAGATACCACGCCAGTCACGAATCCTGATACCAAGCCAGTAGTCGCCCTCAGACCAGTGGGGGCTGGGGTGATGAGCCCGTCGGGGTTCTTGGAGTCTGATCCACGCGAGCTTGGGCTGAACTATTTGGTCTTGGCAACGCTGAGTACCGAACAGACTGCTGACGCGATTTCTTTCTTGTATTCCAATAGCGTGACCGT
This sequence comes from bacterium, assembly GCA_002401225.1. GTDB lineage: Bacteria > Planctomycetota > Phycisphaerae > Phycisphaerales > UBA1924 > UBA1924. The sequence continues at coordinate 11,524 of NVSM01000054.1, read as the reverse complement.
GATTGGGGTGCCTGTACTGGATAATCGCTCGTCGAACGCCAATAATCCTTCCCGCTATACGCTGTATTCCCTTGGGGTTGCGATCCCAGGCAATCAGTGGAGCGCCATGAGCAGTGCGAGAACTCAGCATCAAAGGCTGATCGCAAGTCTCGGTGCCCGCTGGCAGCGCGAACGACGCGGGGGTTCAGATTTCTCCCAGACCAACTGGGAAAAATACGAATAAGAACACACGATACCCAAGCATGATCAGTCGCGAGGCTGAGAACGCAAAGCAAACACGCAAAGCAAGCAAACGGAGCAACTAATGAGCATCGACTCCTCACTCAAGACCGAAGGCAACCTGACCACCATCCGCAATGTGATGACACGCACAGARCGCATCGCAGCACTCAAAGAAGAYGGCAAGTTCATYGAYGGCAARARCACMGCYCACGGMYTSCCAAAGACYAARGTCAAAGACTAATCAACACGCGAGCATATTCGCTCGCTGTGCATTTGCTCTCTTGCCCGTGTGAACAGACTCACAGGTTTCGGTGTTCCATCGGGACCTGTTATTTAATTGGATATGCAAAGAAGGAGTTTCATATGACCAGCTCGCTCACCAACCTCGACGGCTTCGATCTCGACACACTCATCTCCGATCGCTCCAACGCGATCGATGCTTCGGGTATCCGTCGAATCTTTGCGCTCGCTGCCACGCTCAACGATCCAATCAATCTCTCTATCGGCCAACCAGACTTCGTTGTGCCCAAGGCTATCCGTCAAGCAGCGATCGACGCCATCGACAACCATACCAACGGCTACACCCTGACCCAAGGGCTCCCGACCTTGCTTGCCAAGGTGAACACCTGGCTCAAGCATGATCTTGGATGGGATGTTCAAACGGTCAACACGCCGGATCATGATGGCCCGGTCTCAATGATCACTTCAGGCACATCGGGTGCTTTGGTCCTTGCCTTTCTGGCGTTGCTGAATCCCGGTGATGAGTGCATTATCCCTGATCCGTACTTTGTTGCCTATCCGCATTGGGCAACTTTGTGTGGTGCCAAAGCGGTGACTGTGGATACTTATCCAGATTTCAAGCTTACCGCCGAGCGGATCGAGCCTTTGATTACGAGTAAGACCAAGTTTGTGCTGCTCAACACGCCTTCGAATCCTGCTGGCGTGGTGATGACCAAAGAAGAGTGCATCAAGCTTCGCGACTTGTGCAAAGCCAAAGGCGTGCTTTTGATCACCGACGAGATCTATGACGAGTTCGCCTTCTCAGACGCAACCACCGATGCGTGTGCTGGCGATTCGTCTATGCCACGCTGTCCAAGCCCTGCTCGCATCGCAGGCTCGCACGACGATGTATTGCTGATCCGCGGTTTTGGAAAAACCTACGGCTGCACCGGGTGGCGTCTTGGATATGCAGCTGGCCCGCAAGCGATTATCGAGCAGATGGCCAAGCTTCAGCAGTACACCTTTGTGTGTGCGCCGGCGCCGTTGCAAGCGGGTGCAGAAGCATGCTTCGAAACGGATATGTCAGAGTTTGTCGCGGAGTATCAATCTCGTCGAGATTTGGTGCTTGAGAAGCTTGGGTCGATTACAGAGATCGCATCGCCGGGCGGCGCGTTCTATGCGTTTATCAAGGTGCCCGAACATCTTGGGTTGACGGGAACTCAGTTTGCAGAAAAAGCAATCGAACGCAACCTGCTCACGATCCCCGGCGGCGCATTCTCTGCCCGCGATACCCACTTCCGCATTAGCTTCGCGACCAATCGCGAAAAGCTTACCCAAGGGCTCGATATTTTGGCCGAGTTGATGCAGTAATCAGTATTCGTAATCAGGTTATTGTTGAGTGTGAGTTAGAAGCTGATCTTCAAGCGGGCGAAGAGCCCTTCTTGGTCGTACTCGGTATCTATCGAGCCGACAGAGAACGATGACTTGGTCATGCGGTATCCTGCGCTGAATCCGATATTGGTCGAGATCCTGAGATCTGTCGAGGCATTGAAGTCTAAGAGTGCATCGCCAGTTTCGATCGGGTGGGTGAGCGCAGAACTTGAAAACGAGAACGCATCATTGATCTGCCAGCGGAACCCAGAGCCAACCATCGGCACCGCAGTAAAGCGGTTGACGGTTTCGAATGAAGTGCTGCCATTGACAGTGACGCGTTTGCCGATATTGGCTTCGATGGCTCTCATGCCAGAGAGCATCGAGATCGTTACGGGCCCAGCCCGGAGCGCTTGCCATTCGAGCGAGAGATCGTAGATGTCATACTCGCCTTCGCTCTGGGCGATGCTCGCGACATGATCGCGCATCGGATTGCTATCGAGCATGCGTTCGCTGCCCGAGATATTGCCATCACGGAGTTCGGTGTTTCTGTCGACGGAGAAGGTGAGCGAGTTGTTTTGGTTGATGCCGGCGTTGGTCGTTGCGTTGTTCATCCAAGTATCGATCGAATGAATAACAAGATCAAGGCCATGCTCGTCGAGTTTGAGCATTGTGTCTTCGAGCGTGTTGAGCTGAAAGCCAGAGGTTGATGCGTAAGGATCGAACCAGTTGCTTGTTAAACTTTCGAGCAGGCTTTCGAGTTGTTCATCGGAGATCGGCTCGGACATAGAGTATGACCGATCGATTTGAAGCGATTGTAAACTTGGTGATTGTGTGGGTTCGACAAGAACATAATCGCCATCGAAGTCGGTCATCTGCTGGGCAGCCGACGGTGCGCAGAAGAGCGCGAGCAATGTGCCAATCGAGATTTTTTGAATGCGAAGCATCTGTATGAATTGTCGCTCACTCAATGGATGATGTCAAACACTAACTTAACGAGTAAGAACTACCCGTGCTTTGCTATAAATCGGACAATAATGCCTGTTGTCTTGAGGAGTTGTACAGATCGTTTGGTATCTAATTCGCTTGGATTGGGCATATTGAGGACATGGTTCCCTTTTTCGAGGGTGTTGAGATCTGTTTTGCATGCTTGAGCAATAGCCTTGCCCGCGCTCAAATCAACAGCCTGGTCGTCATCACCATGAATCACACATACCGGGCATGCGATCTTTGCTGCTTGTAAAATCACATCGTGCGCGTCAGGATTATCGAGTTGTTCACTTAGCCATGTGCTATTGATTCGGAGGTCTTGATTGGTTCGTGCGCTTTGTGTCATGGTGTAGCCGCGAGCGAGCATTGCTTCTTGTTCATCCTCGGGCATGCGCGAACAGCAATCTACGGCATTGATCGTGATCACGCCAGCGAGTTTTAGCGCATCGCCATGTCGTCCCGCAGCGAGCAAGGCGGATGCGCCGCCACGCGAATGCCCAATGATAAAGATGGGCAAGCCTTTGCCAGCAATCTCGCCATCGCGCACGGCTTGCACAACACGCTCAATATCCTCGACCTGGCGGGTCCATGTATCGAGTTCGAAAAGGTCTGGCCTAGCAAAGGTTTCGATCTCGTTGGTCATGCCCGAGGTCGAAGAGTTAAACCGATGCACAAACAGTCCTTCTTGGCATAGATCATGGGCAAGCACTGGGAGAAAGCCGTAGTCCTTATAGCCTTTGAATCCGTGCATCAAGATCACGCATGCTTTGGGCGGATCATTTGGCGAGTGGGTGTCGCCGAGAAGTTCAAGCCCGCGCGTGTTTTGAAGGGTAAATGGAGTGCTCATGGGTTTGGTCCTTGGATTTGCGGTTGTGAGAGATGGTATGCCGCATTGCGGTGCGTGTGTCTTGCCTAAACTCCTACTTGATGAACAACGAACCAAACGCACAATCTACGAACGCCCAGCCAGCGACCAAGCCCGAGCCCAAGCAAGAACAAGAGTGGGGCAAGCAGCCTCCCAAGGGCTCGGAGCATCATCTACTCAAGGGCCCGCGTCTGCGCCGACAAGAACTCTGGACTGCAATTAAGATCTTCCTTGAGTTCATTCATGGGTTCCGCAAGCTTCACTTCATCGGCCCATGCGTTACGGTCTTTGGTTCTGCAAGGTTCGATGAGGACAATGAATATTACCAACTCGCCCAAGCGGTTGGTAAGAAACTTGCCCAAGCCGGCTATGCAACCATGACCGGCGGCGGCCCAGGAATCATGGAAGCCGCCAACCGCGGCGCACGCGATGGCGGCGGCCTATCCATCGGCTGCAACATCGAGTTGCCAATGGAACAGCATCCAAATCCGTATCTTGATTTGTTTGTCGATTTCAAATACTTCTTTGTGCGCAAAGTGATGCTGGTGAAATACTCCGACGCCTTCGTCGTCATGCCCGGCGGGTTCGGCACACTCGACGAAGTCTTCGAGGCAGCCGTGCTGATACAAACGGGCAAGATCGAAAAGTTTCCAATCATCATGATGGGCAAAGCATTCTGGGAACCAATGGACCAGTTTATCCAAGAGTCGCTCATCGCCAATGGGACGATTTATCCCCAAGCGATGGATCTGATTCATGTGACGGATGACCCTGACGAAGTCATCGAGATCATCGCCAAAGCGCAGGCAAAGCTTAATGGCGACTAAGGCAGATCAATGCCTCGCTTCCAAAGAATCTCCCGCGCCTTCCTCTCTATTTCTTCCGGCTGGTCGTGGAGCAAAGAGGCTGCGATTTCTATCAACTGGTCTTCAAAGATCGTGTCTTCTCGTGTTGGAAAGTTATCGAGCAGCCAGAGCTGATTCTCTGTGAAGGGCGACTCAGCAAGTTGGGCAAGATTATCGATCCATGCTTGATACGATTCATCCGTCCATTCATCTTCGTGAAAGAACGCATTGGGTTTTCTATACGCGCCAAAGGTCGCTCGTTCGATCATCTCGCCGATGAGCGGAAACGAAMCAAGCCCGGTGCGATCATGCTTGATGATTAGGCTGAGGGAAATCGTATGGATAGTCGCATCTGGATATTCTGGGCCATAAGCGAGACGATTGTCACCGAGTGAGAACTCTTTCACCAGTTCCATGAACAAGGAGACATCGTAGGGCTGTTGGTCTTTGGGGATCCTGTTGTTCGTGCTCACCAAATAGGTTACGGTACGAATCGCAAATGTCCGCTCTGGGACAAGATCCGATCGCAGCCAGTTGGCGATCAGCTCATTCGCGTGAGATCGCAACTCGTCGGGGAGCGTACGCAATGTCTGTGCAAAGTAGAACACATTTTCCCAGTCATCACGAGAGCCATACTTCGCGTCGAGTGAACCTGTGAAGTTCATGTAGTGCTGGTTGATTGCCTTTGAATCATTCAAGAGCCCGATCGCTAGAGTCTTCTTGTCGTGATCAATTGCGCTGATCATCGCCACAATTTCAGACTGATTAATATCTGCAAAGATTGGTACAAATACATTTTGAAGATAGGCATTGAGTTCTGGGTCGCCCAGATAGGTTGAAAAGTACAGCGACTTCTTTGGGGCAAAGTTTCGCAAGACAGATCGTCGAGTTATCAAATACGCATTCTGGTCAGCGTTATCCGCAGCATCAAGAATAGATTCATCGAGCATGGTGGGCGGATTCGCTCGGAGAGCCTCGGCGATATCGAGAGCGCAGAGCCGAAGGAGTTCTTCATGATCGATTTTGCTCGGAGGCAATGGGTAGCTCTCGATGGGTTGCCAATATTGATTTTGCATATAGATCGATGCGAGGAGTTTGAGCCTCTTAGGGTCCCATCGTGCTTCTTTGCTCTTGAGCATCTGCTTTGAGATTCGCCCAGCAAATCGTGTCGCTCGTTCTTTCGAAACCCACTCTTTATCATCAAGCCGATTCTCAAGGCATGATTCGAATGCGGCCGAATCACCATTCGGTTTCATTGTGCCATCGTCATAGATCCAGTGTGTCGGGAGCCATTCCCACCCAGCCATCAGCCCCCAGGTTGGGACAGCTGCAAAGAGATCCGTTGCGATTACCCGGCGGTTTACCGAGAAGCCATAGCTGCCAATTACAAGAGAGAGTATCGCGATCATAAACGCCCAGCGAGGGCGTTTGGTTCGGGTGTGCTGCGATCGGCTCTTTGATTCATGCCCGCATTCAGGGCACATCATCGTCGGCACTTCGCTCATGTCATACCAACACTTCGGGCACCGAACACGCCCGCGGGCACGATCGCCAACCACGCTACGAATAATCCAAAGCACACCCGATGCGGTGAGCAAAAGGCTGACGATACCAACTGGTGAATGGAAGATGCCGATGTAATCGCCATTGATGCTTGCGAGTTGGTTGGCCAGATAGCCAGCGATGACCGCGACGGCAAAGCAAACGAATATCAATACTGGGGCGAGTTTGAACGCCCGCTTGGAATACATTGGGACCAATCGATCACGCTTGCGTGCGTTCAAATCCGAAACCCATCGCACCGAAAGCGAAAAGCTCCAGCACGCCATCAGCGATGCAATGCCCCACAATAAGATCACGAAGATCAGCATATGAAAGTATACGGATCACATCATAAGAAGATGCAGCTTTCATTTGCTCGTCTGGGCTGTTTATGGTTCGGTTGCAACAGCCATGTCTTTGAGGAATATTTGAGATTCGATGCCGTTGATCACATGCGTGTGCAGCGTCTTCGCTCCCGCAATCTCCGCCCATCGCCAGGCGAACCTTGGCGAGTGCACCGGGATGTAGTTGGTGGTTAATGAGATCTTTGTTCTTCCATTGCCCATCGGCTCAAGAAGAAACTGGCCTCTGGTGAGCCGAACCGCTGGCTCAAACTCTTGTTCAACAACACGAAACGCAAGCGTAGAGTTCTCTGAGATTTCGACGATCTCCTTTGCAAGCTTTCCCTTTGTGTACACGCATACACGCCGATCGCCAACTTGCTTCATGCTCCCGGTGGAGTACAACGGGCGAGGCAGTGCGAGCCGCATTAGCAACGGCGGGGTGGTTCCAACATCCTCAAAGAACATCAATGTTTCCCAAACATCCTCAGGCGTCCCGATCACAATCCGCGAAGTCGTCACGGCAAGCTCCGTTGTATGTGCTTTGCCCGAAAACCCGGCAAAGTGCAATGCGAACGGCGTAAGAACAAGCAAAATCGCAGGGAGGTATGCGCGGAAGAGTGGGTCGTGGTCTTTGAGTCCCAGGCGAATCCATGTGCCGAGGAATAGTCCTACCCCGATAGGGATCAGGGTGACGAAGAACAGGATCAGTGCGCAGAAGAGCCCGGCGAAGTTCATGATTCCGAGAGAAGTAATCACGCCTCCGATGACGAAGACCGCAAGCGTGACCAGTAGCACACGCGATACTCGGCAATATATCCCAAGCCCTGTGCCCATCACAACTGGAACACCGACCCAGATCGCCCACCCTGATGAGTTAAGGGTGTACAGCCCCGCGAAGCAGATCAGTCCAATCATCGCCGCGGCCAGCATGCCGGGCATCCAGTAGGTCCAATATACAAACGGCGGACGCGAATCGAAAGTGTCGTAGTTCATTGGATCAAACGCTCGTCCACACTCTGGGCATTTATGGTCTCGAAGATCCGCAAGGTTGTATTGGCAATTGAGGCAGCGGATGTGGATTGTCGTGTGCATGAGATTATTGTAATTTCAATGATCATTGAAATCAAGAAACAAATCAAGTAATTTAAAACCCGCCCTAGGATCTCCTGAGGCGGGTTGCAATGTATTTGTGGTGTGTTCGCTTATGCGTTCACTGTGGTGAATCGGTCCTTCACGCTGCTCCGCCCTTTGGTGCGGTATTCCTCGGTAATCGCTGCGATAAACTCGTCCAAAGGCATCTGCCCAAGGTCCTTCTCCGTACCAAAGGCACGCACAGATACCGCTCGGCTCTGGGCATCGCGAGGGCCAACAACAAGCAAGTACGGGATCTTCATCTCCGAACCATTCTTGATCTTCGCCTGCACGCGTTGGTCGTGATTGTCCATCGTGCAACGAATGCCCACAGCGTGGAGCGCACTCATCACTTCGTGCGCATAATCGTTGCTCTTCTCAGAGATCGGCAGCACACGAACCTGTTCGGGCGCGAGCCAGACCGGGAATGCGCCGGCGAAGTGTTCGATCAACACGCCGATGAATCGTTCCATTGATCCGAACGGTGCACGATGAATCATCACTGGGCGATGCTTCTCGTTGTCTGGGCCGATGTACGAAAGATCAAATCGTTCAGGCAGGTTGTAGTCGACCTGCACAGTACCAAGCTGCCATTCACGCCCGATGACATCCTTGACAATGAAGTCAATCTTGGGCCCATAGAACGCCGCTTCGCCGGGCTCCTCAGTGAATGGTACATCCAAAGTTTGAGCCGCATCACGACACGCCTGCTCGGCCTTGTCCCAGTTCTCAGGATCGCCGATGTACTTGCCGCTGTCTGGGTCACGCAAACCAACACGCACGCGATAATCGCTCATGCCGAGCACATTGAAGATGGTCTTCACCAGCGACAAGCATCCTTGCAACTCTTGCCCGATCTGATCAGGTGTGCAGAAGAGATGTGCATCGTCTTGGGTGAAGCCGCGGACGCGGGTCATGCCGTTGAGTTCGCCGGATTGCTCCCACCGATACACAGTACCGAACTCGGCGAGTCGAACCGGCAAGTCTTTATACGAGTGAGGCTGCGAGTCGAAAATCTTAATATGATGCGGGCAGTTCATGGGCTTAAGCATGAACCCCTCAATCTCACCGGTCTTGAGATGGTTCGAGAGCTGCGAACAACTGCATCCCTCTTCCGAGAGCATGCTCATGTGATCCCGCTCGATCATCGGCGGGAACTGTGACTCGGCATAGTACGGGAAGTGACCCGAGGTACGGTACAAATCCAGCTTGCCAATGTGAGGCGTGAACACCTCGGAGTAGCCCTGCTTGGTGAGTTCGGCGCCGATGAAGTTCTGGAGTTCTTTTCGAACGACCGCCCCGTTGGGTGTCCACAAAATCAAACCCTGCCCGACCGCATCGTCGATCGCAAAGAGCTTGAGCTTCTTGCCCAGCACACGATGGTCGCGCTTCTTCGCTTCTTCGAGCAGATTCAGGTGGTTCTTGAGATCCTTCTTGTTGAAGAACGAAGTGCCGTACACACGGGTCAAGCGATCGGAGTTTTCATCGCCGTGCCAGTAGCTCGATGCCAATGACATGATCTTGAACGCGCCGATGCGGCCAGTGCTCGGGATGTGTGGGCCTCTACAAAGATCTTCCCAGTCTTTGCCCGGTTCGCCGGTCGCATAAAAGCTCAAAGTTAAAGAACCCGCTTCGTGCGCACGATGGGCGTTGTCGAGTTTGTACTTCGACCCTTCGCTCTTCACTTTGGTCAAGCCTTCGGAGTATTCCATGTCATAGCGAGTGAACGGGCGATCCTCTTTGACAATCGCCGCCATCTCTTTTTCGATTGCTTCAAAGTCGCCATCACGCAATGGGCGATCTTCAGGGAAGGCGATGTCATAGTAAAAACTACTCTCAAGCGCAGGCCCATAGACCAACATCGCGCCGGGGATCAATCGTTGAATCGCCTCGGCCATGACATGAGCCGTCGAATGACGGAGCATGCTCATCGCGTTTGGATCATCCTTCTTGTCGCGGGTCTTCTCAGTCACGAGCGAGAGCGTGCAATCGTTTTCGATCACTGTTGAGAGATCGGAGAGTTCTTCATCGATCAGGCACCCAACGCATGCGCGGGCGAGCCGTTCGCCGATTGACATCGCAACATCAAAGGCGGAGACCGGGTTGTCGAACGATTTAATCGAACCGTCTGGAAGTGTAATCTGAGGCATATTCTGCTCGCTCTTTCTAAAACCGTCGCAGCATGCGATGGCTATATGGGTATATGTCGGCCAATCCTATGAAAAACGCCCAGCGTTGGCTGGGCGTTGAGTGGATTTTCAGGTTGTTTTTCGCTCAAATTTCTTATCGACGCCGACGCGAGCAAGTCGCCACCCCGCCCAAGCCAAGCAATGCCAAGCTTCCAGGTGCTGGTATTGATGTCACCGTGAACTGAAGGTGCCCCATGATATCGGCAGCACCATCCGCGGTCGAACCAAAGTTCGAGACCTCATCAACCCCGCCCTGCCCGACTGGGAGGATATCAAAGCCGAAGTGGGTGACTTCGATCTGCAGGTTGCCGCTGGTGTAGATCAACCCGCCGGTGTAATCACTGGTGGTCGATGCCTGAATCAGACCCATTTCAACACCATCAAAATTCAACTCAAGGTCATACACGGTCGTGCCGGTTTGGCCAAGGTTGTTGCTGGCAAGGAAGGTGTAGGCGTACACGCCTTCAGAATCGAATGATTCATTGAGCCAGTGCTCGCCACCAGAGTCGTTACCAGTGTAAAGCATGTCGCCTTCCGAGAGGAAGTAGATATTCGAAACACTGTTGCCGCCGATATCGTCGTACCACTCGGCCAAGCCGCTGCGGATAAACCGTGCGCCGTCCCAAGTAATCGAACCCATCGCCGGGCTTACCACGACCAAGCACAACGCTGCTGCTGCAATCTTCTTCATATCGTTCTTCCCTCGTGTATGAGATACTCTCTGATGGGGAAATACACCCATCGGTTTGAAGAGTAGCAGAGGCGGGGTGTTGTACCAGTAAAAAGCCCTCTTGGCGAGGTTTTTAGCGTGTTTTTAGTAGTTTCAAAATGCTATCGGACGCACGGCTCCATCGCTTGTTTACGAGCAGCAGTTCGATCCACAGCAATCGCCTCCGGGCTTGGTTGCTTGGATATCCAGACTCGTAATCACATCACCAGCAGATTCACCAGTAGCGAAGTGCTTTACGATCTGCTGGTACAACTCGTCATCAGCTGCGACCAGGGCATCGACATAGTCGGATTTCGGTGTCAACTCGATATCGCTCAGCCCCGCATCGATCATCTGCTGGCGGGTATCCTCGACCAGTTCAGCCCCCGCGACACACCCCGCCCAAGAGTTCATGATGTCCTTGACCGCAGCAGGCAATGGCTTGAGCAGTGCAATATCCGACAACGCAACCCGCCCGCCCGGCTTGAGCACTCGTGCAATCTCCCGCCAAACCTGAGGCTTATCCATCGAAAGATTCAATACACAGTTCGAGATAATCACATCCACCGATTCATCAGCCACCGGCAAATGCTCGATCTCACCAAGCCGAAACTCAACATTGTCAAGCCCGGTTGATTCACGATACTGCCCGATGTTCTTGCGAGCCTTGGAGAGCATCTCATGGGTCATATCAACCCCGATCGCCCTGCCAGTCTTGCCGACCTTGGGCCCCGCAAGGAAGATATCAAACCCGCCGCCCGATCCAAGATCGAGGATGGTTTCGCCTTCTTTTAAAGCAGCAATCACAGTCGGATTCCCACACGATAACCCCATATTCGCATCCGCAGGCAACGCTTCGAGTTCCTTTTTGGTATACCCGATTTTCTCCGCGAGTTCACCCGCATCGATTGAGTCGGTGACTCCACATGCGCCGCCACAACATCCGCCAGCGGTCGTGGCGACCTTCGCATAGTCATTCCGGATTTGGTTTCTGATTTCTTCAGTGTTCGTTGTGTTCATCGTTGTATTCCTTTTCATTGGTGTCTGTTTCTTTTCGCCTCCCCCGGGCCTCCGGGGGAGGTGTCGAACGCAGTGAG
>NVSM01000053.1 GCA_002401225.1 bacterium | reverse complement strand
CGGCCGGCGTCTGAGAGTGATTTCGATGCTCGGCAAGTTTCGATGACCATCATGAGTTGGGCCTGGTCGAAAAGATCGATCTCATGAATCTGCTCGGGCGAGAGCAGGTTAGAGAGTGCGAAGTTGGGGCTGGGGGTGCTTGGCCGTTTCCAAAGTATGTTGAGCCGATTGGTTTCTTCTTCGACCGTGTCGACCGTGATTCGTCCGCCTGGTGCGAGCGTCGCCATGCGTGTGAGGGCCGCGTTGAGATCACGAAAATTGCCCGGCCAGGTCGCTTGGGACGATGTCGCAAAGTCGAGGAACTGGCGATGGGCTTCTTTGCTGAATCGCACAAGCTGATTTCGACTCTCGGAGAATCGTTCGAGTTCGTACTCGATGTTGGGTTCGATATCTTCAGGGCGGTCACGCAGTGCCGGAAGTTCGAATGTCCAGAGGTTGATTCTCGCCAGCAGGTCATCTCGGAAGGTGCCTTCGCTGACCCGTTCAATCAGGTTTCGATTGGTGCCGGCGATGAGTTGGAAGTTGCTTGATATCTCGATGTCCGATCCGAGCGGCATGAATTTTTTTTCCTCGATCGCTCGCAGGAGCATTGCTTGTTCGTCGATACCCAGCTCGCCGATCTCATCGAGAAAGAGCGTGCCGCCGTCGGCTCGACGGAGTAGTCCGGGTCGATCCGTCACAGCTCCGGTGAACGCGCCCTTCTTGTGCCCGAATAGTGCAGACATAGCGGAATCGCCTCGGATCGTCGCACAGTTGACTTCGACGAGGTGTCCGGTGACAAGGTGGCGGTGTTTGCGGAGATCGAATATTCGATTGGCGAGTCGAGATTTCCCTGATCCAGTTGGGCCTGTAAGTAAGATCGGGTCGGTTGTTCGTGCGGCGACATGTTCGATGCGTTCGATGAGTTGATTGAACTTCTTGTTGCGTGTTTCGATGCCATCCTTCAGAGAGGTGACTGCATCAACAAACTCTCGCTCAAATCGTGATGCAAGCCGATCGTACTTGGAGAGATCAAGATCGATGATCTGGATTCGCCCCGGCATTTCCTTCTTCCCGCGTGGTGGGGAGGTCTGGATGAGTTTGCCCGGGAAGTAGCTCGTCTCGGTGAGCAGGAAGTTGCAGATCTGGGCAACATGGGTGCCGGTGGTGATGTGGACGAGATAGTCCTCGCGATCGGTGTCAAATGGATACGCCCGAGCGAAGTCGTGGAGTGTCGTATAGACCTCCTCGAAATCCCAGGCGTCTTTCATATCGATGATGTGACGAACAACTTTGGTTTCTGGAGAAACAGAGTGAATGTCTTTTTCTACTTGCTCGGCAAGTGAAGTGGCCTGTCTGCTGTGAATAAGTTCGAGCCGATCGACAACAAAGTCGTCGTGTTGGCACAGCGAGACGGTCGGGCGCCATCGCTCCCATCGCTTGGTGCCTTTGCCGGTGTCCAAGGTGGTGCCGAGGAGTCCGATGATTACGGTTGGTTTTCGTTTTGGCGATGTCATGAATGATYATATCGGATAGAAAGCGATAAATAAAGATCAATAAAGCGATATTGATATGACTTGATATTCTCAARAACAGGCTTGATAGCCAATAAACGCTACTGGAGCAGTTTGGCACGCCAACTGCATAGAGGTTTATCAGCCTAACAAGCTGCCTCTTTGACAACCGAGACAACATGATCGATCAGGATCGCAAACAAGGTAGGGCCGGGGGGAGGGATTGCATCTCCCCCCGGTTGAGAGGGTTCGATTCCCTCTGCATCCATTCCGCTTCGGTACATCGTCCAGCGGCTCGCACTTCTTTGAAGTCCGCGCGTCCCGCGACATGGGTTCTCCCGGTGAATCAGAGCGTATTACGCTAGCTCAATCTGCTTTTTAAGATCATGTTGTCTCGGATGTCAAACAGAGTTTGTTTGATCTGATTGAAGTGCTCATGCACACACGCCCAACGAAAGGAGCTAAGCCATGAGAAAGATAATCCGAATCCGTAGGACTGTGGTTCCGCCACGGCGAGCTGCACCAAGTTCTCGAGCCAGGGAAGCGTACCGTCTGGTCGCTGCCGTCCACTCATGAAATCGGGTGGGGTGTTTTGAAGAGTTTGGTTCGAAGGATTGGAGGTCTGGTATGGCTGGGGACTATGACATCTTGCTGAGATTTCTTGACTGGGCTGTTGTCAAAAACGCTCGCCAACGGTATCACTCGGTGCTTGGAACGAAGTTCGGAGAAATCGTATTTGCAAGTGCACTGTGCCATAAGTTCGAATCTCAGGTGCGATCACAAGTCATTGTGTCTGATCGCCCAATCAACTCTTGGGATAAGTGGTGTCGCCTGTACTGTACCGGCCATGAGTTTGGGCAGAGATTTAAATCTGTTCATGCCGCATTTGAGGTCGTTGAGATGAGTGATAGTTGGCTAATCGTGACGGAAGATTCAAACTATGGGCTCCATAGAGGCGAGTTGTATTTTGATAATACTCAGCATCTTCTGCGTCCGAGGAGATGAACAAGATAACTGGGTGTAGCTCAGCTTGGCAGAGCGTGTGTCTTGGGTGCACAAGGTCGTAGGTTCGAATCCTGCCATCCAGATTAGAAATGATAAGACTTCGTAGCCCAACTGGCAGAGGCGTCGGTTTCAGAAACCGAATGTTGCAGGTTCGAATCCCGCCGGAGTCATTTTGATGGTGAATGTAGTTCAACTGGTCAGAGCATCCGAGTGTGAATCGGAAGGTTACGGGTTCGATTCCCGTCATTCACCCTTCTTAGAGTATAAGAATATCAAGGAGTAGCAGATTATGTCAGAATCCAAGTTGATTGAGACCGGAGAAGCGACGGCAATCTTGCCGTTGCCCAATAACCAGAAGCCGGTCACCGTCATTGGTACCGCAGCGATCCGCAAGACCTTCGACGAAGGTACACTCCGTCAAACCATCAACTCCGCGATGGCACCGGGTGTGTCGCAGGTTGTACTCAACCCTGACGCACATGTCGGCTACGGTGCGCCTGTTGGTTGCGTGATGACTTCGCCTACACATATTTATCCTGGCCCGGTTGGCGTTGATATCAAATGCTCGATGTCGCTGCTCGCGTTGGATATTGATGAAGATGCAATCATTGATCGGAAGGTTCGCCGTGCACTGATCGACGCGATCTGTGAGCGTACGCCAACTGGTACTGGCCGCGGGCAGCGTCATGTCAAGAAGGCACGCGTAGTCGATGAGGAACTCGGTCGCCAGTTGGTGGCCGAGGGGGCATCGGTTGATGTTTGCGAACAGCTTGGTATCCCGCCAGAGTGGGCCGAGCGTTGCGAGGACAGTGCGCATGTCGGTCACGACGGAACGCACGATGCACTCGCAGCTCGGCTCGAACTCTTGTGCAACGATCCGCAGTTTAATTCCGGAAAGCGTCTCCGTTTCGGTGAGCGTTTTGCAGGAAAGATGCGTCAACTCGGATCCTACGGCGGCGGAAAYCACTTCGGTGAATGCGAAGTCGTMCGCGTYGGCGAATCMGATCGTGCRAAGARGACCGCAGARGTCTTCGGGCTTGTCGAYGGCGGCGTYGCRTTYCTCTCGCACTGYGGMTCRCGYGGWTTCGGGCATGACCTGGCTGCRGGRCAGTTCCGTATTYTGCARGATCACTTCGCYAAATGGGATATCCCATTGCCCGGCGGCGATCGAAACCTCGTCTATGCACCATTGGGTTCGCAAGAAGCCAACGATTACATCGACGACATGTCATTGGGTGCGAACTTCGCAACGGTCAATCATCTGTTGATCAACGCACTCGTGCTCGAAGCATTCCAAGAGATTTTTCCGGGTATTGATGGTCGGCTGGTGTACTTCATCAGCCATAACATCGCTCGCCAAGAAGTGATCAACGATCGGCTCGAGTGGGTTCACCGTAAGGGTGCGACCCGCGCGTTCCCTGCGGGGCATCACGGTCTCAAAGGCACGCCGTTTGCGGATACCGGGCATCCAATCTTGCTCCCCGGAAACCCACAGGACGGGTCGGCCGTGATGGTCGCCGATGCAGGTGCAGCGCTGTCATGCTACAGTGTCAATCACGGCGCTGGGCGTGCGATGTCGCGCACCAAGGCAAAGCGTGAACTCAATCAGAAGGAAGTCGATCAATCATTCAAGGATTGTGATATCCTCTCGAACTGTCGGAACTATCCGATCGACGAAGCACCGGCAGCGTACAAGGACTTCGAAGAAGTACTCAAGTCAGTCAAACTCGCCGGTCTTGCGAGCGAGGTTGCGAGATTGGATGCGAAGTTTGTCATCAAGGATGGCGATAAGGCCGACGACTAGTTGAGAGGATGATGTATGATTCATATTGATGGCTCAACTGGCGAAGGCGGCGGGCAGATCCTTCGGAGTGCTTTGGCACTCTCGATGGTGACTGCTCGCCCTTTTTGTATTGAGAATATTCGTGCCAATCGACACAAGCCAGGTCTATTGCGTCAGCACCTCACCGCGGTCAAAGCCGCGGCGGCGGTGTGCGGTGCTCAGGTGACAGGCGCGGAACTTGGATCGTCTGCGGTCGAGTTCATTCCGGGAGAAGTTACTGGCGGTGAATATTCTTTCTCGATCGGCTCAGCGGGGAGCACAACGCTTGTACTTCAGACGATCCTGCCCGCGTTGATGATCGCTTCGACGCCATCGGTGGTGGTGATCGAGGGCGGGACGCATAATACATACGCGCCGAGTGTCGATTTTCTGKGYMWRYSGWKMCKSYCKRKCRYCRWWCRSRTKGGGCNSSKGYGKRSGCMYWGRRMYCKMRCRCMACGRKWWKKRYSSCGCTGGCGGCGGGCGAATCCGGGTTGAAATAGATCCGGTGAAGAAACTCGCACCAGTTTCAATCATGGAGCGAGGTGATATTGTTGCCCAACATGCCACGGCTACCGTCGCGGGACTCTCTCCAGAAATTGCCAAGCGAGAGTTAGAAGTGATCGCCAAGAAACTCGAATGGGACGAGGAATCGCTCCACATCGAGCAACTCTCTGATAAWGTCGGCCCAGGCAATGTGCTTAGTATCGAAATTCAAAGCGAGCATGTCACTGAGGTCTTTACCGGCTTCGGTGAACGCGGGCGATCCGCAGAGCGTGTAGCCAAGTCAACGGTTGCGCAGGTTCATCATTATTTGCACAAAGGCGTTCCTGTGTGGAATCATCTCGCTGACCAACTCATGCTCCCGTTTGCAATGGCAGGAGCGGGAGAGTTTAAGACGAGTACTTTGACGCTTCATTCAGAAACAAATAGATTGGTCATTGAGCAGTTTTTGCCAGTAAAAATCATTTGCCAAGACCTCGAGGGGAAAGTGTGTGCTGTTCGTATTCACAAGTAGATGTGAAAAAAGGTGTATGGGGCAAGAACTGACAATAGTTTGGATACAGTACTTCATGATAAATCTATCTCCCGCGTGCATTTATAAAGCCATAGCACTAATTCTGAGTCTCGTTTCATTTTCTCCGAGCTTTACATTCGCAAACGATGACCCAACTCACCATTCAACAGCTGAATCATTTCGGAAGTCTGGATATGATTTTTTATGGACTGTGATTCAAGAAGAGTTTGACGCTCGAACATTTGACAATGCTACAGATCGAGAGCAATACTGGCAGCTCGTTGATACGGTTATTCGTACTGGCTCAACTTATGCTCAACCATTTCAGAACTCGAGCTTCGGGCTGACTGATTTGTATCCAGAACTGCTCAGTCTCGACACGGATCCGCCTTTGTATGTGCAGTATCGATACGRGAGCTCTCAAGCTCAACTCGRGTCAGATTCTCCAGATGAAGAGTATCTTGAGCATGCTCAATCACTTGTAAAAATTGCTCAAAGAATGAGTGAGTCCGATTATCCCTTCTACATTGAAGGAGCGACTTGGATACGAGCAGCTGAGTTTTTCAGAGATGCAGAGTTGCAGGATTCTGAAGTTGCCCAAAATGCCAGAGAACGAGGTCTTCAACTACTCGTCAAGGCTGCGTCTCTGGAAGAGATTGAGCCTGTCTATAAAGAGTTTGTCGCTATTCGATTGAGTAGATTTGGATGGAGATACTCAGCATTCACAGAGAAAGATAAAGAACTCTACTGCAGATTGCTCACCGAAAATGAGCATGCGGACCCTTGGATTGCTCACTATGCATATGGAAATCTGTGGTCAGACCGAGGATGGGAAGCTCGCGGCGACGGGTGGGCACGCGATGTGAGTGACAAGCAGTGGGGTTTGTATTATGAATACTTGGCGGAAGCACATGGTCATCTTACCCTTGCGTGGGAGATACATCCCAACTGGCCAGAGTCTGCGGTAAAACTCATCGGTGAGACTATGGGCGTGCAGTTTCATCCTGATCGCGATGAGGAGTTTTGGTTCAACGAAGCGGTTGCAGCCCGGATAGATATTCAAAGAGCGTACACAAGATATGCATATGCGCTTGCCCCGAGATGGGGCGGAAACATAAAAGAGATGTATGAGTTGATGGACTCTGTGGTTGAGCTTTCAAATGAACAAGATCACATGGGCTATATTTTGCTTGAGTTAATGGCGTCAATTACAAAGGAACTCGAAGACGGGCATGCAGTTCTTCTCGATGAAAAATATCTGGGCATTGCCACGAAGCTGATGCATGATGAAGTTAATTCTCAACTCCCGTATAAAAACAAATGGCAGTTTCGGTCGGCATTGCGGACAGTTGCAATGGGGCAGTTCAAGTCTAAAAACTATGTAGAGAGCGCGAAACTACTGGGGGCTGGCGGTGGAATGACGGATAGATTGTATGTTCCATGGCAGGAAAACAAACGATTCGGTCAGTATGCGTCTCTGCTCGCAACTCCTGCTTCAGATAAGATAGTTGATGGGCTACAAGCACAAGATGAGGATGACTCAAAGGCAGAACTCAAGGCATTTAAAGAAGCATGTAGGCATATCAAAAAGAAATCATCGTCCATTGATCCTGAAATCCTCGGCGATCCGCTCACAATAGTTGAAGAGATCGTCGATCGGCTTGATCCGCCTTCGCCAATGTTCAGTACTGCTGGTGGAATAGCTCGAGTGGTTTCAATGGCAGCTCTTGTAATCCTCATCGGAGTATGGCTTGTATTGCGGGTTCTTAGAAAGCCTTCACAGGCTAGCTAGAGGCGTCTGTGTGCGAGTTGGAGTAGAGGGCCTATGTTTTACTTGGCCTTCATGTAGCTCTTCTCTCTGGCATGACATTGATGTTGAGTCGAAAGAGCTTTAGGTCACGACATCGGGATGTTGTCATTGTGTTCGCAGAATCAAGACCGGGCGCAACGAACCGATGCGCTGGTTCCGTCGTATACTAAAACAACACGCGTTCTTTCTCGGCGTACTTCGTGATCATCTTACGCCGTGGGATCACGCCCAACGCACCGGAGACATACATGTCCAAAGCCATCACTCTTGCCAAGTTCACTCTCGCCTTCGTGGTCATCGCCGGCGGCTTCTCGCTCATCATCGGCTCGCTCATGGGCGGTGGGATGTCTCGCAGCTATAGCGWGTTGAAAGGTATCAACAATGACCCACGCTCCATCTTTGTTCAGGTTGTCCTCATCGAGACCGACGCCAACATAGCACAGCCCGCTGCTCTTCTGACACCAGGCACGCAGCTGACCGATGCTGCCTTCACCGATCTACTCACGGCGGCCGATGGCCTCCGCGACGACAAGGGGGCACGCATCCGTACCCCCGCCCTGCTTGTGCAGCACGCCGAGACCGGCAGCATCACCGTCAAACTCGGTGACCGCATCTTTGACGCCGCCGTCTCACCGAGCGTAATTGACACCAAGCGTGGTCCAGTCCTCCGTGTGGCGATCCAGATTCAGCGCATAGACACTGATTCAGCCGCAACACCCCGAGAACTGACCTTTGCAACAGCGTATACCGCTGCCCCAGGCAGCACGGTGGTGCTCGACCTAGCCGGTCTCGGTCTCCCGGGCACCCGTGCAGTGCTCGCTCTACGCACCACACTCATCGACCCCACGCCGAGTGCAGCTAACTAATGCTTGCGTCGGGCCACCGAGTGTGCATAGAACTTGCTCTTCAATGCGGACAATCCTGGTTCTCCCTATTAGTCACCGTACGGTCTCCCGCTATTGCATTTTTATGAGCAGGGATCAACTCGACCGCAGTGAGGCTAWGAGGCAGGTTAAAGTTTCTCCTCGCGATCATCCTTACAGGGGGGCGTAGTGAGCGGCAATTTCAGGTTTACTCCAACGGGTATAACAATCAAAGGCATAGGAGCGGATGATTTTGGTGTAGCGATGGTCGGCCCCTAAGGTTTCGACAAGCCCATTGAGCGCAGATAAAATATAATTTTCGGCTTCTTCGAACTCATCAAGAAAGGCGAGTGTTTTTCCAAGCGAAGCTGCTGTGAGATGGGTTTTGACATGATCTTCGCCGAAGATTCGATGGCGGTCTTTTAGCACTTCGCGGAAGCCTTGCTCGGCGAGCTTGTACTGGCCGCGAACGAGATAGAGTATGGCGAGATTGTCTCGGGCAACAAGCGTTGCGGGGTGGTCATGACCGAGTGTTTGGATTCTGAGATCAATCCCCTCATGGTGGAGCTTGATTGATTCTTCGTATCGTTTGAGTTGTGTATAGACAGTAGCAAGCGCAGAGATCGCATCGACGGTGCCGTTGTAGCGAGGTGCCTTTGTTCGGCCGATCTCAACTGCTTGCTCAAAGTATTGAGATGCTCCAACAATATCTGTCATGTGATACACCAAACTTGCGTGCTGGACCAAGGTGTCGATCATGATCTCGGAAGAGACATCCGTGCTTTCCTGAGCTAGGCGATTTGTCTTTTCGACAACCTTGAGTGCGGTGTCAAGATCATCAATATCCATATAGACATCCKCGAGCGAGTTGCGACGATGGATCACAATATCGATCGGTAGATCAAGCGATTCACTGATCTCAACCCCTCGGCGGAGTTGGATCAGTGCCTCCTCGTATTCGTTCATCAGACGAAACTGATCRCCCATAGTAAACCGGATCGATGCCTCGGCTTCGGTTGCATCGATAAAGCGTTCATCGATTCTTTGGGCTGCTTTTCTCATCGCATCAAGGAGCGTGATGTTTGCATCGCCACCGAACTCAGGATTCCCCGCAGCAAAGAGATCATCGGTTACAAAGGCATTGATGAGCTGCTGAATCTTCTGTTCATGGCGAGCAATCTCGCGTTCGCTATTGGCAATGCGCAAGGCATTCCCGATGAGGAGTACCGCAGAAATCAGGATAATCATAATCATCGTGAGAGAACCGACAAGCACAGGGTTCCGTTTTGAGAACTTGCAGAGCTGATACCATGTGTTTGGTTTTCGGGCAATAATGGGTTGGTTTGTTGCATACCGATCCAGATCATCCGCAAGTTTTCCAGCATCGGCGTATCGCAGGCTCATGTCTTTGGAGAGGGCTTTGGCAACGATGATCTCGATGTCGCCTCGGAGTGATCGGTTGTGCGTTCCGAGCAGGTCATGCTCTTCATCACGGATCGCTCGGATGAGTCCATAGATGCTTGATTCGTGCTTCGTCAGTGGGTTTTCGTTGATGAGAAGTTCGTAGCAGATCAGACCCAAGGCATACACATCGGTTTGCTTGTTTGTCGTATGTGTGCGCTGATCGATTTGCTCTGGAGCCATATATTGCAGCGTGCCCAGGAGTTGCCCTGTCTGTGTCATTTGTGTTCGCTGTTCGATTTCCATATCGAAGGCGATCCCAAAGTCGAGAATTTTGACRYKSSSTYGRKTRTCRRSCMMMRWRWTSMTKRNGTTTKRRRKYKYGAKRTMMMRKYSSAWGATCATGAGCATGAGCAACACCACGACACACATCACGCATGAGCCCAAGAATATGCTGTGTATCAAGCTCATTGTCTCGGCAATGCTCAGTGATAGGCTTGCCGATGACAAGTTCCATTGACACAAATGGTATCGACCCAGTTTCGTGAGTAGCGACCCCGGAGTCATAGATCATTGCGATTGCAGGATGGTTGAGTTTGGCCAAAATATCGGCTTCACGCTCGAACCGTTTTCGGATCTTCGTGTGCATCGAGCGTTGACGGATAACCTTAAGAGCGATATGTCGCTTGGGTGAATCCTGAACTGCTTCGTAGACAATGCCCATTCCGCCTTCGCCCAACACGCGAACGATTTTAAACGCCCCGATGTAGTCGGGGATTGGGTTGTCTTGGCCCACTTCAACAAGCAGAGATTTGGAATCCATCATTGGAAAATCTTTGTCGTCTTCTCCGAGCAACGATTGGACTTCAGAGATGAGCTTTGGATCATCATTGCAGAGTTCTTTGAGCCGATGTTCGCGTTGGGCATCAGCGAGATCGCACACTTGTGAGAAAATATGCTCCACTTTCTGGAACCAGTTTTTATCATTTTCTTTGGCAGACTCATTCATACATCAATCATCCGTCTTATCATGGAGTTGATTCATGAGCCACGCGCGAGCAAATCGCCAATCGCTCGATGCGGTAGATCGTGCGATTCCTAGGATACGAGCAGTGGTCTCTTCATCGAGCCCGCCAAAGAATCGGAGTTCGACCACCCTGGCTTTGCGTTCGTCATGATCGCGTAAGCGATCGATCGCTTCATCGAGTGCGAGTAGTTCGGCATGGTCGATCGGTGCAGGTGATTCAATACCAGAAATGGTGAGCCGGAGAACCTGTTGATCCCCCCCGCGTTTGAGACTGTTGGCCGATCGGGCATGATCGATCAGAATCCGGCGCATCACTTGCGATGCGAGCGAGAAGAAATGGTCTTCGGAGTTGATATCGAGTCCATCGGCATTGATGAGTCGGATAAAAGCTTCGTGAACCAAGGCTGTGGGTTGAAGCGTGTGATCTTTTCGCTCAGATTTCATTAGTTGCTGGGCGAGTTGCCTCATCTCATCATAGAGGATCGCAGAAAACTCTACCGGATCGGACAAATCTCCRGCAGAAAGCCCTGTAAGCAAGCGGGTCGCAAGTCYTTGGGTTGTGGAGTCCGTGTGCATGTATACAGATTGTACAAAATGGAAGCCGTTAGCCGGAATCCGATTCGGGTATTTAACTGAAAAACAGGAAATAGTGAGATTCTATCGGGCGCGTTGAGCATCGATCTCGCTTTATTTTGTGTACAGACACCCATCAACAACTCAAAACGAGGGATCCAATCATGAACATCAAACGCTCAAACGCACTATTTACACCCCGCCTGGCCTCGATTCTTGCAATATCTGCATTGACATCAGCTTCAGGAGCAGCGACGCTCACTGTTGGCCCAAGCCTCATCGATTTCGACTTTATCACCATTACCGCAGCGATTAGTTCGGGAGTCGATGGGGATGTGATTGAGATTGCGCCTGGTTTGTATCCAGAAAACTTGCTCATCTCAAATAAGGATCTCACACTCCGCAATGCTGGGGGGGGCACGGTCACCGTGTTTGGGCAAGGGCTCAATAAGTGCTTGCTTATCACAGGCAGTTCGACTGATGTTGAGATCGAGGGGATCATTTTTAGTAATGGCTTCTCVRVCWBHGCAGGTTCTGGKATNBWCAGTTGAAGGCGGATCACGAGCMAAYATCACCGATTGCATCATTGAGAATAATGCAAATGTTCATTCCGGCGGGGGGTTGTACATGTCTGGTGGTGGGACGGTTTCCAACACGATTATTCGAAACAACACAAGCGGGATGACTGGTGGAGGCGTGTACCTCGGAGGGGTACTTCCAAAGACTTTTATCGATTGCGTTATCGAAGGGAACACCGCGGACACCGAAGGTGGTGGTCTTGTTTATGTCATGCCCGGGAACTTACTCGACATGTCCGGGTGCCGGTTTGAATCAAATACTGCAATGGTTCGCGGGGGGGCTATCGCAGTACTCGGCACCGCATCAACCGGTATTGTTGATATCGAGAACTGTATGTTCATTTCCAATCGAGCCGAGAGTGCAGGCGGASMRRWYWRRRKAYMKSMTCAAGAYRYWYWWCSWGMMSYMRAYTSCATANTWTRYMRWCAWTMYMSYRRMRKKKWMWGKKKKRKWYSTYMRMWWCGRRMAGGTCTTCGAAGCGGTCAACTGTACATTCGCTGGGAACGGTGTCGATGCTGATGGCGTGAGCGATTCCTTCAGCGGAGTTCGAGTAGATGCACAAACAAACCTGCTCAATAGTATTGTCATTAACTCCAGTGCAACTTCTCATAGCGGGGTTGGCATCTTCAATGCTCGCTACTCATTGATTCCTGAGGCTTCATCTGGAATGGCAGATGCAGAAGGAAACTTCAACGCGGATCCAATGTTCATAGATCCATTCGGGGAAGACTATTCACTCATGACCGGATCACCAGCGATCGACGCGGGCGATTCTCGCGGCGAAATGGGGAATCCGAGTATCGGTGAAGTGTTCGTCCTCGATGTACTCCATGATCTCGCAGGCAATGTTCGGAACCTCGATGACACAGACACCATGAACACGGGCAACTCAACCTGGGATCTGTGCATTGATCTCGGTGCGTATGAGTATCAGCCAAGCAATGCTCCGGATTGTGCARCCGATCTCAATGGCGATGGCGTGTTGAACTTCTTTGATGTCTCGCAGTTCCTATCGCTCTTCGGTGCAGGCTGTCCATAACTTATTGACGAACACAAACATTCACATACGATGGATCAGTCACCATGAAATATATTTGTCACGCAATCGTTCTTACTACACTCACGATCACGAATCCAATGGCGTATGCCCACGATGGAGATTCATCTTGCGGCATGACTTGCGCCCAGCGGGTTCCTGAGCCGTTGAAGCAAACGCGAGCACTCGATCGAGTCCAAGCGACCCAAAATATTGGGCGTGGAGTTGGCGGGCTTGAAGATGGATCGACGATTGACATACTTGTTGTGTATACCCCTCAGGCGGTTACGCATCAAGGTTCACAAGTTGCACTCGAAGCAAAGATCAATGCCGGGCTTGACGAGTTGAACCTTGCTGCAAGCAACTCGATGGTGAACACGCTCTATCGCATCGTTCATATGGTCGAAGTGAGTTATGTACAAAGCGGCTCGATGGTGGCACAACTCGCAGAGTTACGGGTTCCAAATGATGGAGTGCTCGATGAGGTCCATGATCTCCGCGATCTCCACAAGGCAGACCTAGTCATGATGGTGATCTCTTCGGGAGATGTATGTGGCATCGCCAACATTGGGGTTGCTCCGGGCAACACGCCGACTCCGGAGAATGCGTTTAGTGTTGTATCATCGAACTGTATCGAAGCACCAACCTCTGCGTTTGCTCACGAGATCGGGCACAACATGGGAATCATTCACGGGTTCGAAGAAAACCCATGCACCAACGGCGGCTCACGGTTTGCAAAGGGTTTCAATGCGCCCGATGAGTCATTCAATACGGTGATGGGCGTTGGTGTTGGGCCTCGGGTTTTGCAGTTCTCAAATCCAAGCGTTGATTTCAATGGACAGCCGACGGGTGTAGTTGCTGGTGATGAGTTTGCAGCAAATAGTGCAATGGCTTTAGAACTCGCAGCTGAAGTGGTCGCAAAGTACCGCAATCGAGATTACAACGCCAACGGCGTAGAGGACAACGACGAGATTCTCGCGGGCACACTCAATGACTGCGATGGCAATGGTTACCCAGATTTCGCAGACCAAGATTTTAACAAGAACGGCATACCCGACGCATGCGATATCGCAATGGGCACAAGCCTTGACCTCGATCTTGATGGTGTACCCGATGAGGTCGAGGTTTCGGTGATTATGGTCGATGATGATGCGATATCCACAGGAACAGGCGATGGCTGGGGCAATGCGATCAACGATCTGCAAGAAGCGTTCACACTCGTCAGAGCGAGTGGGGGCGWTATATCACAAATATGGATCGCCGACGGGATCTACACGCCGGCAAGCAATGGGCAACGCGCTCAAGGATTTGATCTCATCTCCGGTGTCTCGCTCTATGGTGGGTTTGTCGGAACCGAAGCTYCGATCGATGATCGTGTTTCTGGTGCTGCCCAGTCGATTCTTTCCGGCGATCTGAATCAGGACGACGGTCCGAATCTGACCAATCGAGAAGAGAACACCATCAACACTTTGTTCCTCTATCGTCAGGACAATAGATTGACGCTCGATGGGATTATTGTCGAAGGCGGGAATGCGAACTTCGAAGTCAACTGCGGCGGGTTCATGTTCAGCGGCGGCGGTCTGTGTGCTTTTCGCGGTGATATCGTGATCAATAACTGCGAGTTTCGAAACAACACCGCACTCAAAGACGGCGGCGTTCAAATTACAAACTTTACCATATCACGAATCACCAACTCGTGGATCCATCACAATAGTGCAATCAACGGCGTCTTCTGGGGAGCGAACGGGTTTTCATCCTATAATGGATGGGTTGGTGGGATTGAACTCAATGGATTGACTACCGGGCTTGATAACCAATTTATCAATAACCGTGTCGAGTTTAACACTGATAATGATGGGACTTCGGGCTGCTACATCGCAGGCGGAAATCCAATCTTTGCCAACAATGTCATTGCCAATAATACAGGGTACGGCATCTACGCCGGGGCTGGACTGTCTGTGGTTCTTGGTGTTGATATTGAGATCGTCAACTGTACGATCGCCAACAACACATCGCCCAACGCATTCACATCCCGCTCATCGGGGATCACGAACTCTCGATCTCAGGTGATTCTCAAGAACACTATCCTCTGGGGAAACTCGGCTGGTGGGGTGAGTGATGAACAAAACCAATACGCTCACAGCGGCACGGGGGCGGCAGTAACAATCGACAACTCGATTGTTCAAGGTTGGACCGGAGGCTTTCCGGGGATAGGTAGTACCGGGGCTGACCCAATATTTGTAGATTCCGTTTCGGGAGACTACGCGCTTGGGTTTGGATCTGGCGCGATTGATATGGGGGATAATGCTGCTCTGCCAATCGATGATCTTGATCTTGACATCGATGGCGATACTACGGAGGTGCTTCCAGTCGATTATGCCGGAAACAATCGTTTCGTAGACGATCCAGATACGGCTGATACGGGAATGGGTACTAAAGCAGTTGTTGACGCGGGTGCGTTTGAGTATCAGGTGATGCAAACTTGTTTAGCGGATCTCAACGGCGACGGGCTTTTGAACTTCTTCGATGTTTCTGCATTCCTCGCAGCCTTCGCGGCTCAAGACCCCGCAGCAGATTTCAATGGCGATACCTTCTTTAACTTCTTTGATGTCTCCGCCTTTTTGATCGAGTTTGGGGCAGGATGCCCATAAGGAATCATGCCAGCCGTTTCGATCAACTGTTTCGATAGGCGGTGAGGATCGCATCGACATTCTTCTTTGCATCGCCGAAGAGCATCYGGGTGTTKGAYTTMAMGAACAGCGGRTTTCCRATMCCRGCRTAYCCRCTGGCCATGCTYCGYTTCATCACGATSACATCYTTSGCCTTCCARACTTCMAGCACRGGCATMCCCGCGATCGGGCTGCCCGGATCATCRAGSGCACTYGGRTTRACRATGTCRTTGGCACCGATSACRAGSACSARATCKGTCTCKGGSARRTYMKSGTTGATYTCRTCCATCTCSAGCACRATGTCATACGAAACCTTGGCCTCTGCGAGCAGCACATTCATGTGCCCGGGCAATCGACCCGCGATGGGATGAATCGCGAAGTGAACAGTTGTGCC
>NVSM01000052.1 GCA_002401225.1 bacterium | reverse complement strand
CCCGTAGATGCCACTGCGCAAGTGGGTAGAGTTGCTGAAGTGTTTAGTATTCAAGCCGCTGCTGGTGAAGTGGCTATTGCTAGTGGAGTACTACCGTCTAAGTATGGATTCGTCAAAGCGATCTGGCTCAAATCAGAGTGAGTTCGTTTTTAGAATGAATCGGATGAATCATTCGTTGAGTTTCTCGCCGCACTTTTTGCAGAACTTGGCATTCCGATCATGTCCCTGCGCCATGCACGATGAGCAGGCGCGGGTGGTGACGGGTGATTTTCCAAGCCCGGAGATTTCTGCCGAGAGAATCCCGGTGGGGATGATGATTAATGAATAGCCGACAAGCACCAGCAGCACAGTTGTCGCTTTGCCGATCACGGTGATCGGGATCATATCACCATAGCCTACGGTGGTGAGGGTGATGACTGCCCAGTACATCGCGCCGGGCATGGACTCGAAGTCTGTATTGCCGGCCTCGCTTTCGACGACATGCATCAATGCGCTCGCGATGAGGACAACGATCAATACAGTGGTGAGAAAGACCGCGATTTTATGTCGGCTGATATAGAACGCCTCTTTGAGAGCGTTGGCTTCGGAGAGGTACCGCGTGAGTTTGAAGACGCGGAAGATGCGGAGCAATCGGAGGGTTCGGAYAACGAGTARGTGTTCGCCTCTGGGKACGATGATYCCGATGAAGGCGGGGAGGATCGAGAGCAGRTCGATGATGCCGAAGAAYGAGGTCGCRTAKYKRAGYGGGCGWCGGACRATGAGCAGKCGMAGGATGTATTCRGCGGAGAAGACGATCGTGAAGATCCATTCGAGGGTGAGGAAAATGGTTTTGTAAGGCGCGTGGTTGGCAGATTCGAGCGTGCTGAGAATAACGACGGCGACCGAGAGAAAAATTGCGATGATGAGTCCGACATCGAACGCCTTGCCGGCTTTGGTGTCGGCTTCAAAGATAATCTTGTAAAGATGGTCTCTCCAAGGGGATACCTCTGGGACTCGTGATTCATGTTTGGGTGCGGTCATTCTTTTCCTCTATCCAAAGCCGTTTGACGGATGGTTCTGCGAATCGTCCTTGTGTATGCCGTGTATATCGGCCCGGTTGCCCCAAAGCATTCACTGATGAGCCAGAGACATGGGGATTGCGTATCATTGTCTGTATTTATTCTTACCAGGGGTAGACATGATTCCAGCACTTGAAGCACTCAAAAAACTCAAAGAAGGCAACCGTCGGTTTGTAGCCGGTAAATCTGCCGAGTTACACCGGACGCATAAGTTGGTGGATAACCAAGAGCCGTTCGCGGTGGTGCTTGGGTGTTCAGACTCTCGGGTGCCGCCTGAGATTTTGTTTGATCAGGGTGTAGGCGATATGTTCGTGATTCGCATCGCGGGCAATATTGTGACGCCTTTGGAGCAAGGATCGGTTGAGTTCGCAGCGATCAAGTTTGGCCCAAGGCTGGTCGTGGTGCTCGGGCATTCGTGCTGTGGCGCAGTGCGGGCAACAGTCGAGACACTCAACAGCGGCGGCGATGTGTCCGATCTCTCTGAAGGGATGCAGACGATCGTCGAGCATATCGGCGAGTCGGTTGATCTTGATCGCGGCGAGAATACCGATGCAGTTATTGAGCGAACCATCGAAGCGAATATTAAAAACTCAGTCAATCAGCTCCGCACAGGATCAGCCGTGCTGCGGGATCTGATCGCCAACCAGGGTGTGGTAGYGGTGGGGGCGATGTACTCGCTTGATACGGGAATGGTCGAGTTTATCGATTGTCCCTGAGGCTGCGTATATTCAATACATCATCTGGGTGCCCCGATTCGCTCTCTTGAGCGCAGTCGGGTCTTGTTATTCTTACGCCTTCCCCGCACCTACGGGGGAGGTGGCCGCGTCTTCGCGGACGGAGGGGGTCTTGCCCTGTCCCTCCCTGCGCCCCGCGGGGAGGTGTCGAACGAAGTGAGACGGAGGGGTGTCTTCTCTTGTTCTTCAAAGACCATAAAGACATAGATAGACAAACCAAGACACCCCTCCGTCTGCTGCGCAGCCACCTCCCCGCGGGGCGCAGTGAGGGGCAAGTCAATGCACCCAGAACAAGGACAGTTCCCAAAAGAAAAGCCACCCGGATTGGATGGCTTTGTAGTTCACTTGTCAGTGTTTATTTAGCGGCGGTAAGTAATCCGTGCGCGGGTCAGGTCGTAGGGGGAAATCTCTACGGTGACGGTGTCGCCGGGGAGGATTCGGATGTAGTGCTTGCGCATCTTGCCCGAGACATATCCGAGAATTTCGGATTGCTGCTCGTTGGGGAGGCGTACCTTGAACATCGCGTTTGGGAGTGCTTCTACCACAATCGCTTCCATCGTAAACTTGTCGTCTTGCTTGGCCATAAACTTGTATCTTCTCCGTGTCTTCGTCTTGCGAACCACCCCTATGCCACTTGGCATCGGCGAGTGATCGCACGCCAAAGAATAGGTTGCAAGTCTTGATAAACCACTCAATATCTGCTTGTGTGGGGTGAATTGATTGGATTCTGAGCGAGTTTTGTGTGCTTTGCGGGGGTCAACCTGATGGATAGCGTATCGCGATGGCGATGTCGTTGACATTGGTGCCGGTGTGACCCGTGCGGAGCGTGGCTCCAATCGCATCGCAGGCGGGCAGGGTGTTGTGCTCGGTCAGTGCCTGTTGTGCTTGGGCGATCGATTCGGGGGTGCTGAGCATAGTGCTCGTGATGATCGCCCCCGCAGCGTTTGTTGGGCCATCGCGGCCATCGGTTGCGAGGGTAAAGACAATCCAGCTTTTGGGAGATTGGTCATCTAGTTGAGGAGTTGATGGTTGGGCAAGTTCGAGGGCGCAGGCGAGTGCGAGTTCGAGCATTGGGCCTCCGGTGCCTGTGGTGTTCGAGGCATCAACCGTCGGCTCGCCACCAAGGCATACCGCGATGGGCGAAGCCGAGTCTGCTGGCAGGTTCATCAGTTGCTTAGCGAGCTTTCGTCCTTCATCGGCTGCCGAGCCGAGAGCAGATCGATTCAAGTGTGCGATAGTGATGTGCTGATGGGCAGCCCAGGCGCACAGGGCGTTGAGTGCGGCTTGGTTGCTGGCAATGATGGTGTGTGGGGAAGGTATGGCTCGAAAGGTTGGTGCGGAAGCGATGATTGACAGGTCGTCGCCGATCACATCTGAGAGTGTATAGGTCTCCATGTAGGCAGCTTGTTCGAGGATTTCGGCAAGCCCGCCAGCCTTGAGCGTGTCGTGCTGGGCACGCGCTGCGTTGATCTCTTGGATTGGCGCACCCGATTGCAAAAGAGTGTTGGTCGTCTCGACGATGTGTTCGAGGGTGGTGCTTGGTTTGGGTGAGCAGACCAATGCGGACGCTCCGCCTGAGAGCAGGACCAGTGCTTGTTGATCCGAGGGGATCGACCGTGCGTGTTCGATGATGGTGTTCGCTGCGTTGACCGAGCGATGGGTTGGGAGTGGGTGATCACCAATGCACAGCTCAACAAACTTGTTTTTAAACTGTGCTTGCGCAACAAGCTCAGGCGTCGAAACAACAGTGGCGCGTGCGAACTGACCACCCAGGCATTCGATCGCTGCATTGGTCATCGCGATGGATGCTTTGCCCATCGCAAGGATGTGGGTCTTGGCGTTGATGGTGGTTGGGTCGAAGTGTTTTTTGAACGCGTGTGCTGGATCGCTGGCGTGAAGAACGGTCTCGATGAGATCGGTCGCCAAAGCCTTGGGAGCATGATCGAGCGTGGGTTCGAAGGTGATGGTGTGCATCTGGTGAGAGGGTAGTGGTACAAGAGTGCGTTGTCGAATGGGTGCCAAGTTGTGGGCGAAAGGTGAAAAAGGAGGAAGAACCTTCTGGAATAATGCTCCCAAATCACCCCGTTTATCGATGAATTTGAAGCTTTTGGCCTACGCCAGAGGCGAAACACACATTTTTCTCTTTCATTCGCCTGTCAAATGTGCATAATGGAGCATGAATCCACCTGATCGGTCAGCGCGACCCATCGTATCTATTCGTTCTCTCGCCACTGTTTCGTTCAACACAGTATCACGCATGGTTCACGCGCATGGCCGATCCCTATCGAAAGGAATCGATCATGCTTACCGTCTCACAACTCCTCACCAATAAACGAACCTGGAACGAAGGCGATTTTGGATCCAACCGGATCGAACGCCTCCACACGATCTCCCAAGCATGCACAACGCTCGATGCGGCTCGACTCATGAACGAGCACCGTGTCGGATCGCTTATCGTTACCGATGGGTTTGATGACATGTGCGGGATCATCACCGAGCGAGATATTCTTACGCGAGTCATCGCTGAAGAACGCTCGCCGATCGAGACACCTGTTTCGCGAGTAATGACCCGAGAGGTCATCAGCTGCTCTTCGACGACCAAGCTTAGTGCTGTTCGATCAATGATGAAAGACAAACGCATCCGACATATCCCCGTCATTGATGATGGATCGATCGTTGGGATTATCTCCATCGGAGATCTTAATGCAGCCAACAACGCGGATCTGAGCATCGAAGTGAAATCTATGCGTGAATACATCACCCAAGGCTGATTCTCCTTTTATTGACTTGGCGCTCCCAATGAGCAGCTTTGCTCGTGGGCTTTCAATCTGTGATGTAACTACTTATATGACCGGTAAATGGGCACAAATGGTCTATCTGCCGCTCTGCACTGGACTTCGGGCATTCTTTGGTCTACCCTTGTCTCCACTCTGTCGGCCTATCGGGATCGACGGAGCATATTCACGCCGGTGGCTCGAATGGTTTGCAAAGGATGCAGCCAGCTGACATTCCGGTTTTCGCGGGAACCCGATGCCCGACCATACCGGAACCTCGACCACCCCAAGCGATCCGCTTGCAGAGCGTTCATCACAAACCATTACTGGTTAAAAAGAGACAACCCATGAAGTTCACAGAACTCGGGCTCATTGAGCCTATCGTTCGCGCGGTTTCTGCCAAAGGCTACGAAACCCCGTCCCCCATCCAAGCGCAAGCTATCCCTGTTGCACTCGAAGGAAAAGATATCCTCGGATGTGCACAAACCGGTACAGGCAAAACCTGTGCCTTTGCCCTGCCGATTCTTCAACGACTCGCAGAGACACACACCGGCAAGCAACGCAAGGGCTCGCCTTACGGGCGATCACCAAGAGCGCTCGTTCTGTGCCCAACGCGTGAACTTGCGATGCAGATCTTCGACTCGTTCGTGTCCTACGGCAAGAACCTCAAGCAGCTCCGTCACACCGTCGTCTTCGGCGGCGTGTCGCAGGGCAAGCAAGTCCGCACATTGCGCGACGGCGTCGATGTCCTCGTTGCAACACCAGGTCGTTTGCTTGACCTTGTGAACCAGGGACACATTGATCTCTCGAACATCGARGTGCTCGTGCTYGAYGAAGCCGACCGKATGCTCGACATGGGWTTYATTCCTGAYATTCGTARRATCGTYGAGATGACCCGCGAAGATCGCCAGACWTTGTTCTTCTCGGCGACCGTTTCACGCGAWATTCGTAGACTCTCCGATTCGATCCTGACCAARCCCGTCAGCATCCAGACCGCGGTTGAATCAACCACAGTCGATGCGATCGAGCAGCGGATYTACATGATCGACCGGGACAAAAAGCCCGAGYTGCTCGAGCGTGTGATTCATGATCCAGAACTCAGCCGGGCGCTGGTCTTCTCGAAGACCAAGCACGGGTGCGATAAGCTGGTGAAGATGCTCCGCAGGTTCAATGTCGATGCAGAAGCCATCCATGGCGACAAATCACAGAACGCCCGCACGCGTGCGATGCGTCGTTTCAAGTCTGGATCAACCAAGATCCTCATCGCGACCGATATCGCATCGCGTGGCATTGATGTCGACAACATCACCCATGTGATCAACTACGACATGCCTCTGGATCCAGAGACCTATGTCCATCGCATCGGGCGTACCGCTCGCGCTGGTGCCAAGGGTATCGCGGTCTCGTTCTGTAGTTTCGATGAGATCGGGCTCTTCCGCCAGATCGAGCGTCGTTCACAGATCCAGATCCCTGTCGGTCAAGATCACGAAGACCTCACCTTCGAAGCACCGCCAGCATCACGCAGCGTACGCAAGTCACGCTCAGGATCACGCAACGGCGACTTCGGTGGTGGTCGAGGCGGAAACCGTGGCGGCAGAAGCGGCGGTTACGGCGGCGGCAACAGCGGTGGATATCAGGGTAATCGCAAGCCTCGCACCAGCGGCAAGAAAGCCTACGGCGAACGAGACTTCGCCAACTCCCGATCAGAAGATCGCTCGGACAACCGTTCGGACAATCGATCATCAGATAATCGTTCGGACTCTCGTTCGGATAACCGATTAGAGTTTCGTTCAGAGAGCCGATCGGAAAATCGTGCGACTCGATCAGATAGTCGCTCGGAAGGCCGTATCCCACCACGCACCCCACGCGCACCGGGTAAGTACAAGAAGTCGAACGATCCACACTTCCGCTCAGCAGATCGTCCAGAGCGAACAGATCGCAACGAAGGCAGCTATGCTGGCGCTGGTGAGAAAAGCCAAAAGCCGAAGAAGTCAAAGATCAAGGCCAAAGGCCCGAAGGTGAGCTTCTCTTCGAGAACCCCAAAGCCTAAGAAGGGCAACGGGTATCCAAAGAACAAACCCGGCACCGGCGTACGAGTGACCCAAAAGGCACCCGCCCAAAGCCGATAAACGCTTTGAGATAACAAGTTAATAAAAAACGCCCAACGAAATCGTTGGGCGTTTTTAATAAGTCAATCAGATGATCTGTAGTTCTGATCAATCCTTTTTGAGCAGGTCACGGATTTCGCCGAGGAGCACAAGATCAGCAGCAGGTGCTGGTGGTGGTGCGGCTTCTTCTTCTTTTTCGAAGTTGGCTTTGGCCTTGTTCATCATTTTTACCATCATGAAGATGACGAATGCGAGAATCAAGAAGTTGATGAACACGGTGGTAAAGTTGCCCCAAGCGAAGATTGGACCAAGTTCACGAGCGTCAGCGAGCGACATAACTCCGCCGCCGTTGGCATCGGCGTAGGCATCAATGCCTGTCCGTGCTTTTTCGGTCAATCCGATGTACATATTTGTGAAGTCAGCATCGCCGGCGATACCGATAAGTGGCATGATCAGGTCAGCAATCGCCGACTTGATGATCAAGCCGAACGCACCACCGATGATGATGCCGATGGCCATGTCCATGACATTGCCTTTGATTGCGAAATCTTTAAATTCTTTAACAAAGCCCATTGAGTAATCCTCTCGTTTTGAGTTGTTCAACTCGTTCCAGAAAAAGCCCCGGCCTGAATCATCAGGCCTGTGTGTAGAGGGATTGTAGGGTGTATTCCCGATGGTTGCAACCCGTTGGCTTACCGAGGTTTGCTCCGCCGATCACTTCTTGCGGTTCCTGATCTTGACCTTGCCTTTGCCTTTGACGATCTTCCCGATCACATGGGCTTTTTCGCCAGATTTCTCAAGCTTGCGCATCACCCCATCAACAAAGGTAGGGCGAACAATCAGGCAGTATCCGATCCCCATATTAAACACGACACGCATTTCTGCTTCATCGATATCGCCTCGATTTTGGAGCAGGTCAAACACGGGTGGGGGAGTCCATGCTTTCTCATCAATCACCGCATCAACTTGATCGTGGATCGCACGGTTGATGTTGCCTTCCATGCCGCCGCCGGTGATGTGGGCCATGCCTGAGATGATCTTCTTGACCTTGTATGCACGGAGGAGCTTGACGATCGAGTCGGCATAGATCCGTGTTGGTTCAAGCAACACCTCGCCGAGTGTTCGTTCGGTTTCAAGCTCAGGATACACCGTGTCGAGTTTGAGCTTCGCGTGTTTGATGACTTTGCGGACGAGGGAATAGCCGTTGGAATGCRCGCCCGAGCTTTCGAGTCCGATGATGACATCGCCCGCTTCAACCCGAAGCGGGTTGGTGGCTTTTTTGAGTTCAACCACCCCAACACTAAACCCGGCAAGGTCGTAGTCGTTGGGCTTGTAGAGATCGTTCATCTCGGCGGTCTCGCCGCCGATGAGTGCGCATCCGGCCTGCCTGCACCCCTCGGCTATCCCTTTGACGATGTCATACAACACATCCTGATCAACCTTATGAACCGCGATGTAATCGAGGAACAACAAAGGCTCAGCCCCTTGCACAATCAGGTCATTGACATTCATCGCGACGAGATCGATCCCGACGGTATCATGCTTATTCATCTCGATGGCCAGATGGACCTTCGTGCCCACGCCGTCGGCACATGCGACCAGCACCGGGTCTTTATGGTTGTGTTTGAAGAGTTGTTCGTTGTAATCGAGCCGAAAGAGACCGGCGAACCCGCCTGGGTTGTCGATCACCCGTTGCCCGTGAGTCCGGCGCAGCAGCGACCCGATCGACCCCACAAACTTATCGCCCGCAGCGATGCTGACACCGGATTGGGCGTAGGTGAGCCCCTTGGAACGAGCAGATTTTCGTTTGGTTTTTACGGGCATGAGAGAGGATAGCGTGGTTGTGCCTCGAAACAACCTTCCATCAAGGCTCGGTTGGTTCGGGAGGCGAAGTGTTTACAGAATCTTCTGGGAAGTAGATCGCAACTGCTTGGGTTGCGAGATCACGAGCAACTTTGGATGAGTACGAACGCTCCTCGCCAGCAATCGCAGTCATCGCCAGTCGAAACCGTTCGACCGGGTCGTCTATTTGCGGCTCCCATACCCCGAGTAAGGCGACAACCCCCGGGCGGTCAGTGAACCAGTTGCCCATTTCATTGATCTCAACCCCCTCGCCGAGCATGAGCCGAGCGATGGCACCCGCTGCCCAAGGGTTCAGATACGACGGGATTTTTTCGCCATAGGCGAAGGAAGCCTTGAAATCAGCTTGGGCGAGCGCARGCACCAGGGCGTCAAACACCGCCCACATCTCCTCAGGCTCATCATCAACCCGCGCCCGTCGCCGAATAATCCTGTACGCCTCCGCTGCATCGAGTCTTGTTCGAAGCGAATGCCCCTCATCGCGTGAGATCGCAGCCAGTGCGGGGGTCAATCCAACAGGATCAGGGTTGCGCCTTCGTACCCCGTGCATCAACAGATCGAGACCCTCTGGGTCACGCATGGTGCGGAGGAGTTCATCAATCATCGGCTCGGCGGAGAGGGGTAAATTCTGGACCATCATCATCGCCTGCCTGCTCAATACAGGGTCAACAATCAAGCCAAGAATACGGATAACGGCTTCATCCGAGAGTTGGTTGTTTTTTTGGTGATGAATATCTTGGAGACAATACAAGGCGCGAGATCGGATCACGGTTGATTCATCGGAGAGCAGCGAAATCGCGATCTCGACGGCAACCCCTGTCGCATCATCAAACTTGCTTCGAACGGTCCAGAACTTGGATTTGTCCGTTTCGACAATGAGCCTACGGATTGTTTCAAGGTCTTCCTCATCATCAGATGGTGATTTGAGTAGCCACTCAATGGCACTGCGTTGGGCGGGTTCATTGGTTGTATCCCAAGCGAGTGAACGCCGAATCTCCTGCATCTCAGGTGTTTGAGGCACCGTGTACTGTTTCGTATAGCGCATATACAGCCAGCGCACATTCGAGGTCTCATCGCTGGCAATGCTGGCCAGGTCTTGCTCGTCGAGGAGTTCGTTCTTCGTGAAGGTGTAGCGGAGGTACTCGATCGCGGACTCGATGATGGGTTTGGGTGTGTTGGGGTCATTGAATGCAGCCATGAGCTTGGACCTGAGTAGCTCCCGCTTTGATCCCATGATTTTGTCATTCCGGAAGGCAGTTATTACCCGCTGTCGCAGCCGATTATCTCCCGTCGCCCACATCCTGATCTGCACCGACATCGGCAGTGCTGCTGTCCATCCCTGCGTACGCATCGTCGGGACCATCGGCAATATCAAGGCGCCCAAGAAAAGCACAATCCCCAACGCAATGGGCAACCGACGCCAACGCATGGTGTAAGTCTCGGTCGCCCCAACCGGCGAGCGACCGCATTCAGGGCAAACAACCGAACCATTCTGTATCGGCACATCGACCAGCGGATACCCGCACTTGGCGCACTGGGGGGATGTTCGGATCACGATCCGACGCGCGAATATCCCGATTATGATCAGGCAGACACCGATCCCCGCGATGATCCATCCGCTTATCCCGTATAATGAGATGCTCGACATAAAAATATCCTCAAAGAATCACAATCATTCGTTTACCAGTACTCAATCTACAGGAAGCGACGATACTGCACAGGCTGATCATACGACAGACAAAAAGGTGCAGTTTGTGGCTATAATCCATATATCCGAAASYAAGGCKAMWKCMARGGACTCAACGATATGTCAGAAACCCAACTCTTTACCTCCGAATCCGTCTCGATGGGGCATCCTGATAAGGTCTCGGACCAGATCTCTGATGCGATCCTCGACGCGATGCTCACCAACGATCCTTATTCACGCGTCGCGGTTGAAACAATGGTCTCGACTGGCATGGCTGTGGTTGCGGGCGAAGTCACGACCAANGGCTATGTTGATATCCCGGAAATCGTTCGAGGAGTCATCCGTGACATTGGATACACCGATGGCGACATGCGCTTCGATGCAGAATCGTGTGCGGTTATGGTCTCGATCAATCAACAGTCTCCAGACATCGCCCAAGGGGTAGACTCGGAAGGTGCTGGTGACCAGGGCATGATGTTCGGGTTTGCCYGTAAGGAAACCGAAGAGTTGATGCCTTTGCCGATCATGCTCTCGCACAAACTTGTTGCCCAGCAGGCACATGTCCGCCGAAACGAAACGATTGTTGGGCTTCGTCCAGATGCCAAGAGCCAAGTGACCGTTGAGTACGATCATGGCAAGCCTGTTCGTGTTGATACGGTTGTTCTTTCAACTCAGCATGCACCATCATGGAACAGCAGGCAGGACGAACTCGGACGCGAAGTGATCGAGCACATCATCAAGCCTGTGCTTGGCGAACTTTGGAACCCGGGCATCAAGGTTCATGTAAACCCGACAGGTCGTTTTGAAATCGGTGGCCCGCACGGGGACTGCGGATTGACGGGCCGCAAGATCATCGTCGATACCTACGGCGGTCGCGGTCGTCATGGTGGGGGCGCGTTTAGTGGTAAAGATCCAACCAAGGTCGATCGCTCGGCTGCCTACATGGCGCGGTATATTGCGAAGAATGTTGTTGCTGCAGATTTGGCGGACGAATGTGAAGTCCAGCTCTCCTACGCCATCGGCGTTGCAGAACCAACAAGTATCTATATCGATACCTTTGGCACCGCCAAGGTCGATGAGGCGATTATCTCGGCAGCTGTGCGTGAGGTCTTCCCACTCACTCCCCGAGGCATTATCGAAACGCTCGAAMTTCGCAAACCAATCTACCAGAAAACTGCTCGGCACGGTCATTTTGGGCGAAAAGCAGTTTCTAAGGGTGGGCTGAACTTCTTCAACTGGGAAAAAATCGACAAGGTCGATGCACTCAAAGCCGCGTGCCAGAACCAAGCTGCTGCGAATGTCTAAGTGAGTTTGGATATTTTTGTGTTTTCAAGAGCTGCA
The DNA here is from genome assembly GCA_002401225.1 of bacterium. Classification (GTDB taxonomy): domain Bacteria; phylum Planctomycetota; class Phycisphaerae; order Phycisphaerales; family UBA1924; genus UBA1924. The sequence goes on along the minus strand of NVSM01000052.1, from coordinate 4,667 downwards.
TATATCATGCAGCTTTTTTATTCTGTTGCTTCATAGAGCTGATGTTCCAGAATATAGCGATGAACTTGCGAATCGAGCCCAGTGATCGGTTCATCGCGCGTTGAATCATTTGTGAGCGCATCGCGGATGGCTGTGGAAGAGACATCGATCGTTGGGAGGATCACGATTTGCGATCTCCAATGCGTGAGGTCATCGTCTTTCCAGATATTCAAACCAGCAAGCTGCTTGATGAGCGTGTTTGCTGAGTCCGCGTCGTCTCGGAGTATGACCATCGCATCTTTCCAGAACTCGGTGTATCTGCGCCAGCGGTGCATCGAGCGTGCTTGGTCGGCACCGATTAAGAATCGATTCGAGCCGGGCAGGTTCATCTGCTTTGCGATCAACCAGGTGTCTGCCCAGTAGCTTGGTTGCTTGGGGTTTTTTGGTGCATCGGCCAGCTCTTGTGTCCATATTTCGGTGTTGGGTGTGTGCTGTGTTGCCAGTTCGAGCATGTTGATGCGGTGATGATTCGCAGTTGGTTGGGTATCTTTGAATGGTGAGCGTCCTGCGGGGACATAGATTGTGTGTGCGTTCTCATGTTGGTCTGCGATTTGGGCGGGGAGCAGCGTGTGTCCGATGTGCGGCGGGTCGAACGAGCCTCCAAAGAAGATGCGGAGTGATGCCTGTCGAGCTTCGAGGGAGAGTTCGATGGGCGTCGTCTGGCGTTCGATGTGTGGAGTATTCTGCACGCTCTATTGTTGGCGCATGAACGCGAGCGGGAACTTTGGAGCGGCATGTTCCGATAACCATTGGTGGATCCAATTTCTGGGGGGGATGTAGTGCATAGGGAAAATTACTAGGCAATCAGGCAGGTCAATACACCCTGTTTCATATCAGATATTGTATTCTCAGGTAAACAGCCTTCTGTCGCYGTCCGATGAACTAGGCAGGAGACTGCTTATGACTGCACCAGATCCAAACGCATATAGCCTTGATATCAATGATCCAGAGGACGCTGAGCTGATCGAATACTTTCTAGGGGAACTCCCAGATCGTGTCGAAGCGATTGCAACAGCAGTATCCAACAACGATATCGAAGATCTCAAACGGATCACACACCAACTTAAGGGTGCTGCTCCTGGATTCGGTTTCCCTGCGATTGGTTCGGCAGCGGGCGAAATCGAAGGTCAGATCCGTGATCTTGAYGRGACTCAAGCATCTTGTGATTCCGTTCGGGCGCAGGTCGATAGCTTGATCTCATTGTGTCAGTCGTATATTTCTCCAAGTTCATAGTTTCTGTTTTCAAGSCTCGTGCCTCCAACTGTATTCACTGTCGTTTTCGTCTGAGATCCCGCTTTTATGGCTGATGARATCAACAACTCGCTCGATTCAACTCCGGTTGTCTTATTGATCGATGATTCGAAGTTCGTTCATCGAATTCTCGGTGCGCGGCTGCGTTCCGAGTCGATCTCATTAATCGGCGAGCCAGATGGTAAAGCCGGGTATGAACGGGCGATCAAAGATCAGCCTGAGTTGATCCTGCTCGATCTTGATATGCCTGTGATGGACGGATATGAAACACTTCGGGTTCTCAAGGAAGATCCCAAGACCCGCGATATTCCAGTGATCGTGCTTTCGGGTATGGATTCCTCGCAAGATAAGGTTATGGCGTTTGATCTCGGTGCGGTGGACTTTGTGACCAAACCATTCGAGCTTACCGAGCTTCGCGCTCGGGTTCGTTCCTCGCTTAAGATGTCGACGCTGCTGCGTATGCTTGCACAGAAGGCGAAGATAGATGGCCTGAGCGGGCTGTATAATCGTTCCTACTTCGACGAGCGGCTTCAAGAAGAATATGACCGTGCGATTCGGCACGGACACTCGATGTCGATCGCGATGATCGATCTCGATGAGTTCAAATCAATCAACGATACCTATGGGCACCCTGCTGGCGATATAGTGATCTCTGGTATTGCTACGGTTATTCAGCAGGAATGCAGATCGATCGATGTTGCCTGTCGGTATGGCGGCGAGGAGTTTGTTCTCATCATGCCTGAGACAAGCCCTGAGCAAGCATTTATCTTGTGTAATCGAATCCGTGAACGGTGTGCCCAGATGACATGGTCGCAACATCCAAGCCGATCGGTGACGCTTTCGGTCGGTGTGGTTGGTGCAGATGATGGTTCGACGATCTCGTGTACGCCGAGGGCTTGGGTTGAGATGGCCGATCGCAACTTGTACCAAGCCAAGCAGTCTGGACGAAACCGCGTAATCGCCAGCTCGGTCGATGGAACACCGATCCAGATCGCCAAAGCGGGCTAACGCTTTGGGCGATTGTGCATATTCCAAAGTCTCACCAGCAAAATTGTAAGAATCGGTCTGTGGCTCTGAATAGACTCTGTTGATGAGTCAATCACCCCACAATCACGACGATCGTCTCGGCAAGCTCGAAGAGTCTGCTGGGTATAGCGATCACCATATCGAGATCCTCTCGGGCGAGATCGCCGAGATCAACAAGGCCATGCTTGGGCTCACACGCCGATTCGCACACATCGAAGCGAGGCTCAGCGAGTTGAACAATCGTGTGGGCGAAGAGATGCCCAATGTCCCGCCGCCACATAGTGCAGGCCCAGATATTCCGCGCGATCCGCTGTAAATGAGTGGAAACAGGTGTGTAGGTTGAGATTCAGTGCGTCTGGATGGGGATTTGTCGCGTATACTTGGGTATGAAGATCACCAATAGAGCTGCTGCGATCGGTTTGTCTGCCATTGCTGTCCTTGTATCACTGGGAGGCTGTGCTGCTCAGCAGGGCATCGAGTCGCTCCAGATGCGCCGGGTTGAACTCCCTCAGGCGTCTGGTGCTGATGAATCGCTCGATGATCGGTTCGGGCTGACTGCGGATGSKMWAKRYYSSMACWWSCSKGACGAAGAGCTTGGGTATGGGCGATGGAAAGCCAAGCCAGAAGCCGAAGGCACATTGGCACCGACAGCACCCGGGCGCAGGCGAAGTTGGCCTGGGTCTCCATAATCTGATTCTGCATGCTGATACTTGACCATTTGCCAGATATTCTGGGCGGATTCGGGTACGCTATCTACACATACAATTTTATTCGCAGCTGCGCACATGGCAGGGAGGTCATATGTCCATACTCAAAGAACGATACACGGAAGTCAAAAAACGCATTGCAGATGCAGCGATCCGCTCAGGGCGAACCCCAGGCTCGATCTATCTGATCGCGGTCACCAAGTTTGCCGAGCCTGAAGATATCCGTGAACTCGTCGAGTTTGGGCATCGTGACTTTGGAGAGAACAAGGTTCAACAGCTTGCCCAGCGGGCAGGGGTGATTAACGAATGGTTCGATCGCATGCGTTTGCATCCGCGCGTGACCGGCGAGCATTCGAACTTTGATCCCTCGACCCCGGTGCGGTGGCACATGATCGGGCACCTCCAACGCAACAAAGTACGCAAGATTGGCGATCTCGTCCGATTGGTGCATTCTGTAGATAGCCTGCGTCTTGCAGAAGAGATTCAGCAGATCGCCAACAAGCTTGATACGCAGATCGATGTATTGTTGCAGGTCAATGTGTCGAGCGAAGAATCAAAGTTTGGAGTGCCGATCGCAGCAGCCGGTGCGATCGCAGAGCAGATTGACACCATGGTCAATGTCCGGGTTCGTGGGTTGATGACGATGGCTCCGATCGGAGCAAGTCCTGAAGATGCTCGCCCACACTTCACCCGTTGTCGAGAACTCTACGACGACATGGTGCGTGATGGAATTGGCGACGGGCACTTTGATCTCTTGTCGATGGGCATGAGCGGCGACTTTGAAGTGGCGATCGAAGAAGGTGCGAATATTGTTCGTGTTGGCTCGGCAATCTTCGGCGAACCGGCTGCGACAGAATCTGTCGATGCAGATGCTGTTGAGTCGAGCGTCTTTGTCAATGAGGTAAGACTGGAGTAAGACTGATCGCTTTGGGCTATGAATGGCTCGCTTGGTTGCCGACAGCCAATGCGAGCTTGCCGCCACGGGCGCGGGTGCGAAGCATTTGTTCTTGTAGGAATCGACCTGGGCAAGCGGTGTTGCGGAGTTCTTGGTGTGTATGCACATTGGCCAAAGGCACATTGAACCGTTGCATCGCGTAGGCGACCATTTTATTGACTGAGTTGAGCGTGGCCTGTGTGGGGCGGATTTTTTCGTAGTTGCCAAAGACAACAATGCCTAGGTTGCCCGGGTTGTGATCTTTGACATGGGCGCCTTGAAGTTCGAGCGGGCGAGCTTGCCAGACGCGGCCGCTGGGATCGATCGCAAAGTGATATCCGATATCGGCCCACCCGTTGTTGAGGTGGCCGCGACGGATGAGATTCATTCTGCGGAGCGAATCGGCGTATGAGCCAGAGGGCACCGGCATGATCGCATCGTGATGGATCGTGATTCGGCGGATTTTTGTCATCGAATCGGCGAGCCAACGCTTGGGTGTCGCGCTTGTCCATTTGGTTCGTGCGATCACAAATGAAGGGATCGATGAGAGCGGGAGGGTCGTTTTGATTTCTGGTATTTTGGTCGGCGGCGTGTAGGTGGGGCGATAGATCGGGGATGGGGTGCGTGTGTAGGTGATCGGATCGGCAGGGATTGGTTGTCCGAGTGTGCCGCCTGTTTTCTTGATGAGTTTTTGGGCGGTGCTGCTGCAT
>NVSM01000051.1 GCA_002401225.1 bacterium | reverse complement strand
ACCCGAAGGGCAAGCCGTGCTCTTCCAAATACCTCAAGACACGGCTTGCCGAAGACGGTCAAGCCGTGGCACCCGGAAATACAGGTATATAAAAAAGGCTCCCGATTGGAAGCCTCTTGAAAAGTTACTCATAGTTCTCTTTGTTCTCAGTCTTCTTTTTCGCCTTGGCGAYCGTACACGGCTCGCCCGGTCACATGGAAGAGTGAACTCCAGTTCGCGTCGTGATGCTCGTACTCATGAAGATCTGCGTACTCGGCTTGGTTCTTGAGTTCGAGCTTTGGCGTGGCTTTACGCATGTGCTTGCTAGTCAACGCATCGGCATAGTTCGCATCGTCTGGGTAGAGCGCGAGGAACCGATCCCAGAAACTGTCCATCGCCGAGCGGTGCCAGGTCATGCGTTGGTTGTTGGCCAATGACCATTCGACATCGTCTGTAAACTTTGCGAGATCGGCTGCGAGTTCTGAAGCACGCAGTTGTGTATCTGGATCAATCGTGCCCGCATCGCGCAATGCCTTGGCATAGCGATCGGAGCGATAGGCCAGATTGTTGGCTTCGTTATAGGTTAGAATGAGCGTCTTATGAGCGTGCCCACGCATCGCGGTGTGCGGGCGACGGGTGGTGCGGTCTATCTCTTGTGTCGAAGCACATCCCGAGAGTGAACTCRCGATGAGCGCACATGCGAGTGAAACTCCAAGCATTCGTTTTGTGTAAACTGGCATCTCAAATCTCCAAATAGGTCGTTCGTCTTCTCTCGATTGAGTATACAGGCATTTTGAATAAATGCTTAGAAATTCGCTTCAATCCCGGATGTCTCCATCAGCGTTTTGAACGATTCACTGAAGACAAAGTTCTCTTCGGGGTATTCTACGCCGCCCATGTTGTTATCGAGGTGGCTAAAAAGCAGGTCGATCTGTCCGATAACCTCGGCTTTGCCTTCGCCGATCGCACTTGGCTCGATAAGCTCAACAATGCCTTTGGTCGATGCACCGGCTGGGGTCATCTGCTCGATCGTCGCGGTGTATCGCAATGTACAACCCGGTGTTGCGTCACGGGTGATCTTCGCTTTGGATACTTTGGCGAGGACAACTTTTTGCTTAAAATCTTCAGCGTGCCCAACAAGCACGCCCGCGGTCTGGGCCATGCCTTCGACGATCAACGACATCGGCATCACCGGCATCGCTTTGCGCGTCGCGGTCGATGGGAAGTGATCGTGGAGATGTTCTTCAGCCATCGAGATTTGCTTGATCGCGACCATGCGCTCTTTGGGTACCAACTCGACAATTCGATCAATCCACATCCATCGCATGTTGAGTCCCTATCTAAGGTTGGAATGCCAATGGCAAGTTAGGCGGCTTGGAGTTTCTGATCACAGAAAGTGACGAGTGCTTCGACGGTGAAAATCTTGGTCACATTCTCAACTGCTGGATCTGCTTCGAGATCGGCGAAGTTAAAATGAGGCACGCGCTCTTTGAGCAATGCCAACCCCTTGGCGGTGACCTTGCCGTCTTCGACATAGTCAGGATCTTGGGTGATGCCTTCGGGGAAGAGTTCGCCTTGCTCGATTTTGAACCCAAACTCTTGCTCGAGCTTGAATGAGATATCAAGGATATCGATGGACTCGGCACCCAGATCACCGATCAGGGTGGCCTCATTGGTGACTTCGTCATCATCAACCGCCAATGCGTCGACAAGGATTTCTTGGATTTTATCAAAGATTTCAGATCGTTCCATATCGGTTCGTCTCGTATGATGTTCGGATTCGGTTTGTTCGTAGTTGCCAACTTGGCCCTTAACTATAGCCCCACCTCTCCGGATTGACTGATGATCTCGCTACTCAATGCGAATCGCTCTCTGTTGATTCATGTCTCAATGGAATAGATTTGAGTATACGGGAATAACGAGCGTTTACCCTTCGTTCAGTACCTGAGTACAGCCTCAACTTGACTAGGAACTCAAAACCATGCGCATCCCGCCTCCCCATCGTCTCCCAATCATCTCGGCTTTCGGTTTGGCGGCTCTATGCGGCGCATCTGTCCAAGCCCAAGATACCGCAGAATATACATTTGAGTTTGTTGCAGAGTGGAGCCAACAGACACACCCCACAAGTTTTCCAAACAACGCTCATTTCTCAAATGTAATTGGTGCGAATCACACCACAGATGTCCAAATTTGGGAGGCGGGAGGCATCGCAACACCCGGCATCGAGCGAATGGCAGAGACGGGATCAAACTCGGTGCTGATCAATGAAATTCAGACGCACATCAACAATGGGTTCGCAGAGCAGGTTGTGTCACTCGGTTCGATCGGAAGTTCTCCCGGAACTCGTATTGGCGACTTCACGATGCACAAAGACTTCCCGATGATGTCACTTGTTTCTATGATTGCGCCGAGCCCAGACTGGTTTGTTGGAGTCCATGACATCAACATGCGTCCAGATGGGGTCTGGGTGCAAGAAATCGTTTTTGATGTATATGCCTACGACTCTGGAACTGATTCAGGGATGAACTATGGCTCACCAAATGCCGACATAACGCCTCATTTGCCCATCACAAACATATCGGACATTTTCCCTTTTACGGGCACGCCTCGAATTGGCACCTTTCGATTTACCCTGATCTCTGATGCTGGATGCTCTCTCGCTGATTTGGCCGAGCCTTATGGCGATCTCAACTTCTTTGATGTCTCGGCCTATCTCAATGCTTTTTCATCTCAGGACATCGCTGCCGACATCAACAACGATGGCGAGTTCAACTTCTTTGATGTCTCTGCATTTCTGACGGTATTTAGCGCAGGCWGWCCATAGCCACTACAGGATTTATAGTWCGGCAAGCCGACGGGCGGTTTCTTGTTCGATGAGGGCATCGAACAAAGGGCCAAAGTCTGCTTCTTCGAGGATCTTATTCTTGTTAAACTTCTGATCGAGCCTCTGATCGGCGACGATGTTGTCTTGATAGCGATAGACCCGGATCTTCTCGGATCGCCCGCCGGAACCGATCTGGCTGTTTCGGCTTTCGGTTCGCTCGGCTTCGATCTTTTGGCGTTCGATCTCATAGACCCGAGCGGTCAAAAGCCGTTTGGCTTTTTCACGGTTTTGAGCCTGTGACTTCGTTTCTTGCATGCGCACTTCGACGCCGGTAGGTTTGTGGATCATGTGGACGGCCGTCGCGACCTTGTTCACATTCTGCCCGCCTGGGCCTTGAGCAGTGGTGATGTGTTCCTCGACATCATTGCCCCAGTCGATGTTCACTTCAACTGCTTCAGGCTCGGGCAACACCGCAACGGTACAGGTGCTGGTATGCACCCGTCCTTGGGTTTCGGTCTCGGGGACTCGTTTGACCGAATGCACCCCGGCTTCGAAACTCAGTTGTTGCCAGACGCCATCGCCTTGGAAGTTGATGACGGCGTGGCGGATGCCTCCGAATCCGGAATCGGTGACCATTTCAAGTTCTTCAACCTTCCAGCCAACCGCTGAGGCATACTTTGTGTACGCGGCCAACAGATCGCGTGCCCACAGGGCGGCTTCGTCGCCGCCGGTGCCGGCTCTGATTTCGAGCATGACCGATCCGATCGCTCGATCATCGGTTGTCACCAAAGTTTGCTTGATGTGATCGATCATCGCACCGGCTTTGGACTCGATCTCGGGAAGTTCTTCCTTGGCCATCTCGGCGAGTTCTTTGTCATCACCAGAGGCTGCTTCGCGGAGATCGGTTGCTTCGTCTACAAAATCGCAATACTTGGTATACCCCTCTACGACCGGGGCGAGTGCTGCCCGTTTGATGGATAAAGCCGAGACCTGCCTGTGATCGGCGAGCACTTCAGGGTCTTCGAGTTTGCCCGACAACTCGTCGAACTGATGGCGCAGTTCATCAAGCTTGGATTTCAAATTCGGATCGATCGCATCAAGGGCCATGCATCTACGGTATGCCAAGAAATACGAAATATGCCCACCAATCGTAGATTTGCCCCCACCAAAGTGCAACCCAACAGTGTGCATTCCAATAAAGGCATACACTCACCCAACTCACAAAGGGGTCTCTATGTCCAATACGGATACGCTCGCGGTATCAATGAATGGTGTCCGAAAAACCTTCGGCTCCAAAGTAGCTGTCGAAGGGATCGATCTTGCGATCCCCCAAGGCTCGATCTATGGATTCATCGGCCCGAACGGTGCCGGCAAGACCACCACCATCCGCATGATTATGTCGATCCTCTTTCCGGATAGCGGCGAACTCTCCGTGCTCGGAAAAAAATCGGCAATCGAATCCAAAGATCGGATCGGGTACCTCCCCGAAGAACGAGGCATCTACAAAAAAATGAAGGTCGGCGCATTCCTCAAGCACATCGGCCGGCTCAAAGGGCTCGACAGACGCGGGCTTGACCAAACCGTCAAGGGCTGGCTCGATCGTGTCGAACTCGAAGATGTGTACAAAAAGAAGTGCGAAGAACTCTCCAAGGGCATGCAGCAAAAAGTGCAGTTCATCGCTTCGGTTCTGCATGATCCAGACCTCATCATCCTCGACGAGCCGTTCTCTGGGCTTGACCCCGTCAACATGCGGCTGCTTCGCAAGCTGATTGACGACGAGCACTCCAAAGGCAAGACGGTCATCTTTTCGACCCATGTGATGTACCAGGCCGAGCAGCTCTGCGACCATATCGTGATGATTCACGAAGGCAAGAAAGTGCTCGACGACACGCTCGATGATATCCGTACACGGTTTGATCCTCGTGCGATTCATCTTGACCCGGTGGGCGGCTTGGGCATGGGCGATGAGATCGCCAAGGTCTCGGGTGTTGCGCATGTGTCACCGGTCGAAGGCGCACTTGAAGTGGTACTCAATGAAGGGGTCCAGCCTCAGGATGCGATGAAGACTCTCCTCAATGCCTATCCAATGAATCGAATCGAGATCAAACGCCCAACGCTCGAAGATGTATTCATCGAAATCGTCACCGGCGGCAAGCACGGCACCAACCCAGAACAACTCCGCGCAGACCTGCTCGCGGGCTCGAAACAAGATGAAGAAGGAGCAGACTCATGAATATTTCCAAAGTWATRCGGGTCGCTTCACGAGAGTTTGCATCSACCGCGATGACCAAAGGGTTCATCATCGGCGCGTTGGTTCTACCTGCCCTTATGGCCATGCTGATTCCGGTTGTGATCGTGATAGCGATGAGTTCGCAACCACCTGCGGACACCGGGACTATCTACTTGCTTGATCGATCGGGCGAAGTTGCCCAAGTCGCCACAGACCGCTTGTCTCCAGAGAATGTTGAAGCACGATGGATTAAGGAAGCCGAGAACAACAAGGATGCTGCCAAAGGATTTCTTAGCGGGTTGTTCGGCAAAAAAGCAGCAGACACACTCGATAACACAAAAATCGTTATTCCGTTTCCAAATTTTCGAGTGATCCAGACAGCCGACGATGTGGACATCGAAGAACTCAAAGAAGAACTCCGAGCCGATGTCGCGTCAGAAGAGTCTACCGATGATGATCATTCGACCCTCCTCGCCATCATCGAAATCGATGCTGATGCAACACATAAAATAAACGACGAAGAAGGCTTTGGTGTCTACCAGGCGTACTTCCGACCCAAGCTCAACGAAGAAACCATCAGCGAAATCGAAAACTCGATCCGATGGTCGATCCGTGAGCTCCGCTATCAGAATGCCAACATCGATCGCGATGTCGTACTCGAACTCATCTCGGTCCGAGCACGCAAGAGCAAAGAGATTACCGAAGACGGCGAACGCAACGAATCCTCAGGCATCTCGAACTTCTTGATCCCCTTTGCTTCGTTGATGCTGCTCCTGATGGCTTGTATGACCGGTGGGCAATATCTTCTCACCACCACCGTCGAAGAAAAATCAAACCGCGTGGTCGAGGTCTTGCTCTCGGCKGTYTCGCCGYTSGAACTGATGACCGGCAAGATCATTGGRCARATGGGCGTCGGGCTYTCGCTGYTSACSATYTATAACGGKGTWGGGATCGCSGCGYTGATYWTCTTCAAGCGTGRYGACCTSKTYSMYCMSWTCRCSYKSKTRWACWKSWKCRYTKTCKWCMNTRCYNTGNCSTANNNCTTCATSWKCRNATCGCTGATGGCTGCCATCGGCTCGGCAGTCAATGACCTTCGTGAGGCCCAATCGCTCATGACCCCGGTCATGATGATGATGATCTTGCCTTACATCTTCTTTATGCCTGTGATCCGAGCGCCGAACTCATTGTTCTCGACGATCACGAGTTTTATCCCGCCGATCTCGCCGTTCATCATGATTATGCGTGTGTCATCGAACGATCCACCACCGAACTGGCAAATCGCACTCGCCATTGTGCTCAACGGGATCGCGGTCGTGATATTCCTCTGGTTCGCGGCCAAGGTCTTCCGCGTGGGGCTTTTGATGTTTGGCAAACCACCAAACTTCCGAACCCTCTTTAAGTGGATTCGGATGGCGTAGAATCGGGTATGCAGGAATATCCAACATCGAATAACGCGCCCTCAAATACAAAAGCACCCGATGGAGTCTATTGCCTATCGTGCGGCTATGACCTTGTCGGCGTGGCGATTGGCCAACGATGCCCAGAGTGCGGATCAGAGATATCGCAGTTCGGCGCACGCAGTCAGCAAACCAGCGGCAAAGCAATCACCTCGATGGTGCTCGGGATACTCTCGATTGTCACTTGCTTGGGCTATGGCATCCTTGGAATCCCTTGTGGAATCATCGCGATTGTCTTTTCCAAGAAGGCTCGGCTTGCGGTTCAAGATGGGACAGCCCCCGCGAGTTCGCTTGGCATGGCCACCGCTGGTCGCGTGTGTGGTTGGATTGGGTTGATACTCAGTTCACTCTACTTTTTCATCATCGTCGTTGTTATTCTTATCGCGGTCTTTGGTGCTGCGGCAGCAGGCGCTGCTGGTAATGGCCCGGTCCTTTTGCCATGATCGACGAGACTACATACGACAAGCATGACCTCTATGAGTTGTGTGTGCAATCGCCCAAGGACTTGGTACCGTTGTTACGGGCGGTGCATGGCAACGACCCGATTACTCTCGGCGAAGATTTTTCGGGCACCGCTGCGCTCTCGCATCTCTGGGTAGAACGCGATGATGCCAAAGCCATCGCGGTCGACTTCGACAACGAAAGCCTCAAAAAGCGAGGCGATCATGAACGGATCACCAAGCACGAATGCGATGTTCGTGATGTGAACGATTCATGCGATGTGCTGTTTGTGGGTAACTTTTCGATCGGGTATTTGCATACACGGGGCGAACTGGTTGAATACCTGACGCATGTCAAATCTCGGCTTGAAGATGGCGGCGTGTTCATCTGCGATACCTACGGCGGCGACACCGCGTATACCCTCGGCGGCGTCCACCGGGCGCACCCGATGCCCGGCGGCAAGCTCTGCAGGTATACATGGGAACAGCACGAAGCCGACCCTACCACCGGCATGGTGACGAACCTGATCCACTTCCGTGTCGAACGAGCCGGGATCATTGAGTTCGAGCTCGAAGACGCGTTCGTCTATCAATGGCGGCTCTGGTCGATCCCCGAACTCCGCGACGCGATGGCTGATGCCGGGTTCGGCGAGACCTTGGTGTATACCAAACTGGCCGATGCGTTGGATGCGGATGGGAATGCGTATGTGCTGCCGGTGGAGGATGGGCAGGAGGAACTCGAAGAGAGTTTCATTGTGCTGGTTGTTGCGAAGGGATAATCGCACAATGCCAATCCAGAAACATCCATTCACCCAAGTCTTCACCTGCCACGCATGTGGGTACGACATGCACGATCGGGCTGGCGGTGATCGCTGTCCGGAGTGTGATACGCCTCTCAATACTCGTCATGACCTCCCCGGTGCGGAGAGCCGATCCAAGCGGGCGGTGGTATACATGATCTTCGCGATGGTCATCTCGCCCATTGTCCCTCCCATTGCCTTCGGGTTCATCTACCCAGCAATCGCCACGGTCTACTGGCTCAAACCAAAGAAGACTGATTTCAGGATTGCATACCACATCACCAAACGCCGAAAGCTAATCGAGATCTTGGTGTATGTATGGTTCTTTGAGTTCTTGGCCATGATGTGGCTCGATGAAATCTGGCCGCCATTCATGGAATGGTGGTAGCTGGTGCCATGATTAAAAATCCGAAGGGTTTTCTAATCATGGCTTTGAAAATATCACATTCTCAGATTGTGGTTAGAAATCTCTTCGAGATTTTAACCACGGCACCAAATACAAGAAATAGAGCTAAAATGCTCGATGGTTACGGAGGATTTAGGCACCTACAATCCCCCATGACCACCATGAACACCCCCACCGATACCAACACCCTCAGCTCCTACAACCCCTCCACCGGCGAACTCGTCGGGACTGTCCCCGTCACGCCGGCGAATCAGGTCGATGCGGTGATCGCCAAGGCTCGCGCTGCGATGCCGGCGTGGGCTGCTTTATCCGCACAAGAACGAGCCGACATGCTCAAGCCTGCGGGCGAGAAACTGATCGAACGGGCGGACGAACTTGGCAAGATCCTTTCGCTTGAGCAAGGTAAGCCGCTCGCTGAAGGCATCGGCGAGTTCAAAGGCTGCGGGATGCGAATGAATGATGAGGTCGATGAAGTCGCCAAAGCGATGATCCCCGATGTCCTCACCGACGAAACCGTCGAATCAACACTCTACTACGATCCCTACGGCGTGTGTGCCGCGATCACTCCGTGGAACTTCCCAGCACTCATGCCGCACTGGACGATCGTCCCGGCGTTGGTTGCGGGCAACACCGTGATCCTCAAGCCTTCAGAGCAAACGCCTTTGGTTGCGGATGAGTATGTCAAAATCCTCAACGAGTTCCTCCCCGAAGGCGTGCTTCAGATCATTCATGGCGAAGATGACCAGGGCAAGATGCTCGTCGCTGGCGATGTCAACATGATCGCATTCACAGGCTCAAAAACTACAGGCCAACACATCATGGCAGCTGCAGSGCCAGGGCTCAAACGATTGATCCTCGAACTCGGTTCCAAAGACCCATGCATTGTGCTCGAAGGCGCGGACATGGATAAGGCTGTGGGATTCGTCGCCAATAACACCTTCCGCAACTGCGGGCAGGTTTGTGTCTCGACCGAACGCATCTATGTCCAAGACACCATCAAAGAAGAGTTTGTAAGCAAGCTGATTGAGAAGGTCAAAGAGTTCAAAGTCGGCGATTGCCTCGCAGAAGATTCAACCATCGGCCCAATGGTCATGAACGAGCAAAAAGTCCATGTACTCGCACAGATCGAAGATGCCAAAGCCAAGGGTGCAACCGTACTCCTCGGCGATACCCCACTCGACGGCAACTTCATCGAGCCAACTATTCTCGACAACATGAACCACAAGATGGACATCATGACGGTCGAAACATTTGGTCCTGTCGCATGTATCCAGACTGTGAAAAATGCGGACGAAGCAATCGAACTGGCAAACGATACTGAATATGGCTTAGGTGCTGTATTCTTCGGCGAAGAGCAAGTCGTCCGTGWTYWCGMCMSGSGTTCAANNGCYGGCATGGTCGGCGTGAACAAATCGCTCGGCGGCGCGAACGGATCGCCTTGGGTTGGTGCAGGCATGTCCGGTATCGGATATCACTCCGGGCATCTTGGTCATCGCCAGTTCTGTCAGTTGCGTGTGGTCAGCACGAACCAAAATAACGGCTGATTGATTTCGACAGATTGATTTCGACAAACCAAGATCAGTCTTGGTTATCCTTGGCATGAAGTTTGAATGCCAGCATGTACTGCGTGCCGTACAATGGGTAGCTAATGTGCACGCGGTATGTCCTCAGCACATCAGGCTCATAGCCTGTTTGTGAACACACATATTGAATCATGTCGCTATATCCTGGCATCTCTGGCAGATCAAGGTTCTTGAGCCCAGTGCCAAGGAACTCGACGGTATCCGATGTTGTCAATCGATTAAGTGACCAGTTCGGATCGAGCACACGAACCTTCCCGGTCCCATTGGTGTTGTAGACAAAGAGTTCGGGAGTGAGCCCAGGATAAACATCTTCATGAACGATAAAATCAAGATTGAGTGTTTCAACTGGGATATCTGGGATAATGGAGATCCCGCGTCGATTGATCTTTGGGTCGAGATATCGCTCTTGTGCCTTGGGGCTAAAGGTCGCTGTGAGATGATCATAAATAGAATCCTTAGAGCCAACATCAGGCACAAATGATTTTAAAATCTCGCCGTTGAACTCGATCGGCGTGATCGGAGCCTGGGGATACTGGTAATATTTACGGATGTCGTACTCTCGCCGTCCTGGAAAGTTCCGCCTCCAATGCTGAGGCACATCCTTCATGGAAACCATCAGCGGAATATCAGGACGGAGCCTTCGCAATCCAGAGGAACCAAGCACTGTTGAGAGATCGAGCTTGCTCGGGTCTTCTTTGTTGGGCGTATTGACCGAACAAGTTAGCCAAGCCTTGCTACACACTCCGAGCATCTGGCTCATCCCTTTGTACATCTGATATCGGCTTGCCTGCTCAAACTTCTCGCGGGAGCTCTCTTGATCAACACTCAACGCCGCGTTGAAGGCTGCCCGTGTGCCGTATTGATCACGGATCATGGTATCGAATACATCAATCGCTGCAATCGCAACCCGGACTTCTTCGATTGATACTCCGGCAATCCTCGATGCGTGCATCATTGAACGGAGTGATTCTGGACCAGGCATGCTGGTGAGCGTGACAAACGCGTTCTCTTTTTTGATCGCACTGACTACCCGACTCACCATCGTGCGTGAAATGCCGATCCGACGAGCGATATCCGTTGGCCTCATCGTACATTCAGGGATCGCCTCGAATACTTCTTTGATGACAGACGCGAGGATCTCTCCAACTTGCGATGGATCAGAACACCCCTGGCCAGCATCATGCTCGCCTTGGCTGTGGCTATTCTGATTTAAATCCGGATCAGTCACTCATCCCTTTCTTGATTCGAATCTATCTTTGACCACTCAGCATCCTGAAGTCTATAGGCGATGAGATACTGAAACCCATACACTGGATACGGAATCTGGATCCGATGCACCTGAAACTCGTCTGGATGGAATCCTCTTTGTTCGCAAATGTGTTCGATCATATCTGTGTACAAAGGAAACTCTGATAACGCGAGTTTGCTGATCCCCATTCCACAGTCAACGATCTCTTCATCGACAACTACTAAATCTCTTTCCCGTGCAGGATCTTTCAACTTTGCGAGCCCTCTGCCGAGGGTTCGATAGACATACAGTTCGGGTTTGATTCCTGAGAGTACATCTCGATGATTGATGGAATCGATGACCAGTGACATTGCCGGCGGATCCGGCATGGTAGAAGTTCCTCTATATAAGAAATCAGGCTTTGATTTGTGGTAGTCACTTACATGCACAGTTATCCCTTCGAACATGTCGTAACAGTCATTTTTACCTTGAATATCAGGATTAAAAGTATTGACTGTTTGGCCATTGAACTCGAAGTTTTTTAACTCTGCTGGCGGGTGCGTATAAAATCCTTTGATATCAACGGGCTTGGCTGCCATCGGATCTTGGCTGCCATGTTTGTGTTTTACTGGCCTGCGATGATTCAAATAAATTGGCATATCTGGTCTGAGTCGCCGCAAGCCCGATGGACCAGCAACGGTTGTCAGGCACACCAGATCCTCGCAACCTTCAATATGATCGCTCGGCATTCGAATCGTACATGACAGCCATAGCTTGCACTCAACGCCCAAAATATGCGTCATGCCTTTGTAGACCTTGTATCGATTCGCTTGTTCAAACTTCTCGCGGGCATCGTCATGGTCAACACTTAACGCCGCATTAAATGCTGTCCGTGTGCCATACTGCTCGCGGATCATCTCTGCGAATGAATCGATCGCTTCGATTGCTGCTTGGACTTCTTCTTCACACACACCAGCCACGCTTGCAGCAAGCACAATTGTGCGAAGAGATTCTGGACCAGGAATACTGGTCAAAGTTTCGATGACGCTCTCTCTCTTGATCGCACTCATCGTTCGGCTCACGATTGCCCGTGATACGCCGAGCCGACGAGACAAATCTGTTGGACGCATAGTACAACCAGGCACTTGTTCAAGCACCTGGCCAATCGCAACTTGGAGAGATTCCCCGAGACCCTCGGGCGTAATCAACGCTTTACTCATCCCCACTGGTCCGCACCCCTGAATCAAGAGCACATATCAATCTGATCCTATCAGCGGTACGAGTACCCGAAAAGGGTGACCGATAGTGTTATATATTTCAGTTTTGGATATGTCTAAAAAAAATTACCACACCAAATCATACGCAGAAGAACCAACGCCGGATCTGGTAAAACCGGAATTCGTTTCTACATGATCAGAATCACTGCTCTACGAAATTAAAACAACAGCAAAATGGCCGACCATCATCAATCTTCAAGGGCTTGAGGCACCTTGTAAACGATCGCATACTGGAAGCCATACACCGGGTACTGAATCTGTAAACGATGAACCCGAAAATCCTTCGGCGAGTATCCGTTTTTCTCACATAAAAACCGCANCATCTGTTCATACTYGGGAACATCAGGAACTTCAATCTTTGAAAAACCGTCTCCCAATTCGACAATTTCTTCATTCGTCTCAACCCGATCGACAAACCGTTTGGGATCTTCGATATCGGCCCCGCCTTTGCCCATTGTGTTGTAGACGAGTAACTCTGGTGTAATGCCCTCGAAGATATCGCCGTGCAGGATCACATCACTGACCAGTGCAGTCACCGGCACATCGGGGATCACCACAGTCCCTCGGCATGTCCGACCGGGTGCTGCAAATCTGTTTGAACCATTGGGCACATGCACGCCAGCAAACATGTCGTAGATCGCATCCTTACCAGCCACCTTGGGAGCGAATGTATTGATAATCTGCCCGTTCTCTTCAACAACATCAAGAGGCGCAGGCGTATTCGAAAAATAGGGGCTCAGATCGAGATCCATGCGCTCTGGCATCTGCCGACCCGAGATGTATTTGGGAGGCGTGCCATAGACAAAGTTGACCCGGGAGTCTGGGCGAAGTCTTCGCAATCCTGTCGTGCCATGAATTGTCGAAATATTGATTCCATGCTCGGAATCATTGCTCGGCGTCATCATCATGCAAGTCAGCCAGAGCTTGCTTTCCACCCCAAGCACCTGGCTCATGCCTTTAAATGCTTGGTATCGGCTCGCTTGTTCAAACCGCTCCCGTTGTCCTGCGTGATCAACACTCAAAGCAGCACTCATCGCGCCACGCGTGCCATATTGATCGCGGATAAGCCAATCAAACAACTCAATCGCATCGATCGCAGCCTGCACATCCTCTTCGCTCACGCCCGCGACTTGTGCCGATTGCACGATGTGCCGGAGCGTCTCTGGGCCGGGGATGCTGGTGAGCGTCTCAATCGGATCTTCTTTTTCAACCGCGCGAACAACCCGCCCGACCATCACCCGAGAGATATCGAGCCGACGAGAGATATCCGTAGGCCTCATCGTACAATCGGGCACTTCCCGAAGTACACGCCCAATCGTCGCACGCAAACCATTCCCTACGCACTCTGGCGTTCGGGATGATTCAGACTCGGATTGTGGTGTTGTTTCATGTATTGTCTGTGAGGCTTTCGATTGCAATGCCAAGACTCCCCTCTTGCATAGCGAAAAAATGGAACTATTTAGTCTTAAAAATGGTATTAATTACATTTTTTTACCCATATCTGTTACGCTAGACCTCAATGCCCCAAGTATTACCCTATAGGAAATACAGGGTGTTTGGATGCTGATTCTGACTCTTTGTCGTTAATATTCGTAAAAACGGAGAAACAAATGCCGAATCTCAAGGCTATTTCCATTTTGACACTCACGCTCACCTTGTCCTTATCCTCGCAGACGAGTGCACAATGG
This sequence comes from bacterium, assembly GCA_002401225.1. Lineage (GTDB taxonomy): Bacteria > Planctomycetota > Phycisphaerae > Phycisphaerales > UBA1924 > UBA1924. The sequence continues at coordinate 3,227 of NVSM01000051.1, read as the reverse complement.
CTTGATGATTCAACTCAACACCTCGTCACTGCGGACGGCTTGGGTGAACAGGTCCAGCCTAAGATTGCTCCGACCGCTGACGGTGGATGCTACATCAGTTGGTTCTCAAGCGTTTCAGGATACGATGTTCGGCTTCAACGCTTGGACGCTGCCGGCAATGAAATGTGGGCACACAACGGCATCCTCATCGCCGATCGTGGGTTCTCTTCGACGCAAAGTTACGACCTTGATGTCGATTCCTCCGGTCATGCCGTGCTTGTTTATCGCGATGATCGGTTCGGAGGCACGAAAATTTCTGCCCAACGGGTCGCACCCGATGGCACCCTGACATGGGGAATCAGTGGCGTCCAGTTTGCCAACGGCATCGACTTTGTCGCCTCACCAGATATCGCCACGACTTCCGATGGCTCAACGGTTATCGCTTGGATCAACGATGCCGAGACTCATCTCGCAAAAATAAATGCTGCGGGCATGATCACTTGGACAAGTGTTCTAGATCACCCCGAAGGCCTTCCCATTAATCTCGCATCGATGCACGGCTCGGACAATGGATCTGTAATTGTGTCATGGGTACAGTTCGCAGGTTTTTTCGAACCCAAGCATCTTTATGCACAAAAGATCAACTCCGACGGCTCACACAGCTGGGCAAATCCAGTCGCTGTTTACGATGGCGGATCATTGCAGTTCGGCAACTTCCCAGAGTTCACGCCCGATGAATCTGGCGGCGCAGTCTTCTCGTGGTACGACACCGCAAACGGACTCAATGTCTATGTTCAGCATCTCAATGCTAATGGTACCGAGCGCTATGCACACAACGGCGTAGCAGTATCAACCGCTCCAAGAGATCGCGTCTCGCCAATAGCCAACTACGACCCACAAACCGATTCCGTCTATGTTGCATGGGTAGAACTCGCAAACAATCAAGGTGACCAGGGTGTCTACGCTCAACGAATCGATAGCACAGGTGTCCGCCAATGGACCGACTCAGGCATTGAAGTTTCGCCGATCGACTCGAGCAGTTCGGGCTCGATTAATGTCCAAGGTGCAGGCGACAAAATGGTCACGCTGTGGATCGAAAACACCGGCGGGTTCGGGCAAGATCAAGTCCATGCACACGCACTCGATCTCGACGGCACCGATGTCTGGGCTGGCGGCACCGTCGTCATGGCATCCGATCTTGGGCAACGCTCACGGCTCACCACCGCGATGAGTACAAACGATTTTATCATCGCGGGATGGCAGATCGGCGCGTTTGGCGGAGCCGATATCGAAACACACAACATCAACCCCGACGGCTCACTCGGTGCAACAAGTTGCCAGGCAGATCTCAATGGCGATGGCGAGCTTAACTTCTTTGATGTGTCTGCATTCCTGAACGCATTCGCTGCGATGGATCTGGTTGCCGACTTCACCGGCGATGGGATGCTCAACTTCTTCGATGTCTCCGCATTCCTCAATGCGTTCGCTAAAGGCTGTCCATAAGACGACCCAAACAATACGCCCTCATCCGATCTCCCTGCAAAGGTGAGATCGACCAGCACCCGGCATCCCCCTTGCCGGGTGTTTTTTATTGATCGTGTTTCTCCAAATTGGACACGCCCCACTGGTTTCCCAGCGGGGCGTGTTCGCAGCTTGATGCAGCTAGTAAGCCGAGTTCTGTCCCACGATCGGTTTCTGATCCATTCCTTTTGACGGGGGCTATGGATCAGACCTGTATCGCGTGAGCGACTATTTCTCTGCCCGTGCTGTTGCCAACACGATGAGGAGCAAATGCTCCCAGCACCCTACCCGAGCCAAAAGTGCGGATCACACATGACTCTGCTTGGGCTTGCACGCGGTGGGGTTTACCTAGCCCCGATTGTCACCAATCAGGCGGTGCGCTCTTACCGCACCTTTTCACCCTTACCTGTTCTTGGGCAAAGCCCAAGCCATCGGCGGTTCATTCTCTGTGGCACTTTCCCTCGACCCAAGCTGCACTCCAAAGAGCTTGTTGAGCCGGGTGGGCATTACCCACCACCGTATCCTACCGTGCTCGGACTTTCCTCCCGCCAACGACAAGTCGCCGACGAGCAGTCGCCTTGCTGCATCACTCAACTATACGCACCGACTTCACGCTTCGTTCATCAGCACCCATCCGCTTTTTCGCATACAATACCATTATGCCCAAAGCCCGCTGCGTTGTGTGGATCGATCCAGAACAAGCCCCCGTCATCAAACGGGTGCTTGCGTGCGCCGATATCGAGCTTGTTGGTGCTGGATCGCCCGACTCGGCACGCACCGGACAGGTCGCGACAGACCTTGCATGCGAGCCCGTTGATGACCTGCGCGTAGCACTCTCAGGCTTTGATGCTGACCTCTTAATCCTTGGGAATCCTGGCAAGTTCGCCGACCAAGCGGTCGATGCTGATCTCGATGCGCTCAAGGCTGCCCATGCCCGCAACATGGCCGTCGCAACACTCGAACCGATCCCTGCTGCGAGCACCGGCATCGGAGGCACCACATTCGCCGAGGTCTTGGGCACCGGGGCACTCAACGAACTCGTCCACATGATGCCGATGACGCGCCACACGCCGATGATTGATGAGTTGTACACCGTCCTCGAAACATTCGCCCCGATCCGTTCGTGCAACATCGTGCTTGGTATGCCGAAGGTTTTAGGATCGCTTGGCGCACGATTGTTCGATGCGATGGATCTCATCCGCTCACTCGTTGGCGTGCCCAACATCATCGAAGCCGGGTATATCTCGCCGGCTGCCGGGCGTGGGATGCACCCGCTGCCGGGCCAATCCCTCCGCTATCTCCACGGCGAGTTCACCCTCAACCTCCGCTTCTCCGACGGCAGATGCGCTGCGTTGCTCCTCACCGATCAGGTCGGCGCATCAACCATCAACATCACCATGCTCTCCAACGAAGGACACATTGTTGTTGATAACGCCGGGTTCAAATGGTTTAACCCTGCCGGCGAAATGATCGATTCGCACACATGCCCAGATACCAAAGGCGTTGATCCTGCCGAGATCGCACTGACCGCCCAACTCATCGAACTCTGTTCTGGCGTTGGTCCAAAGCGGGCACCGATCGACTATCCGGGCGTGCTCTCGATGACCCACGCAACCCTGCTCAGCACCCGCACCGGCCAAGGTGAATCGCCAAGAGCGGTCGAGCAGTTGCTGCTGTCGATGTAAGCCAAATTCAACCAAACTCTTATCGCCTCCCCCGGGCCTCCG
>NVSM01000050.1 GCA_002401225.1 bacterium | reverse complement strand
TCTTGCATTTCTTCCCATTGGCCATTGTCATCTTCAAGAGAAGGACACCCCTCCGTCGGCGTTGCCGACACCTCCCCGCGGGGCGCAGGGAGGGGCAATGAAGAGTACGCCATTCACTGTTTTTCGTGCATATGATTCGCTCCTATGCCTACCGATACAGATCAGACCCAATCCGAATCCATCAAAACCATCTCATTCGTGAGTTTGGGATGCCCTAAGAACCTTGTCGACTCTGAGAAAATGCTCGGGTTGTTGGCAGCCGACGGGCTCATGCCAATTTCGGCGGAGTTCGTTGATGATCAAGAGCATGATGATCTTTCGGTGTCTGGTTCGGAGCAGGATTCATCCGCGACGAGCGGCCGCGTCACACCTGCCGATGCGGTGGTGATTAATACTTGCGGGTTTCTTGAAGCCTCGAAGGAAGAATCGCTGGGCGTGATCGCCGAGGCGGTGAAGCTCAAAGAGCAAGGCAAGATCAAACGCGTCGTCGTCGCCGGGTGTTTGGTGCAGAGGCATCGGGCCAAGATGTTCGATTGGGCGCCGGGGATTGATTCGATGGTGGGGGTGTTTGATCGCGAACATATCATCGAAGCCGTGCGAGGCGTGAAGAGTGATCGAGAGACGCTTGAAGATTCGCCGAAGTATTGGATCAACGCCAACGCGATTTTGAGTGCTGAAGATCAGGGGATGAAAACCGTCGGCTTAACCGTCGCGGGCAAAGACGGCAAGGGCATCGGATACTTCGAATCCGACAACGCCCGCTTGCGATTAACCCCTCGCCATTATTCGTACATACGGATTTCCGAAGGCTGCAACCAGAACTGTGCGTTCTGTACCATCCCTTCGATTCGTGGCAAGATGCGATCGAAGCCGGAAGATCGGATCATTGAAGAAGCCCGCGAACTCATGCGCGATGGCGTGTTCGAAATGCTCATGATCGGGCAAGACACCACAAGCTATGGCGACGATATCGGCGTTGGTTTATCGCAGGTTGAAGGCGCCGACAAGTTCCGTGCTGGGCTGCCCAAGCTGCTTCGGAGCTTGTCCGATGCGATGAGCGAAGAGATCGGTAGAGGCTGGCTACGGATGATGTACGCCTATCCGACCTATTTTAGCGACGAGATCATTGACGCATTCGCCGAGGTCGCCGATCGCGGGAACCTGCTGCCATACCTCGATATCCCGCTCCAGCATGGGTCTGACAAGGTGCTTGAGTTGATGCGTCGCAATGTGACGAGTGCTCATCARACCGAACTGTGYCAYAARCTSCGCGATCGGATYCCGGGCATGGCCATCCGCACAACCTTCATCACCGGSTTCCCCGGCGAGACCGATTCYGATCATCARCAACTCCTCGATTTCATCGAAGARGTSCAGTTTGATGCCGTCGGRTGTTTYCAGTATTCCAAAGAGCCCGGCACKGTCGCRGGKCGRATGGAAGAAGATCCAAAGCTCGCGGTGCCCAAAGAGATCAAGCAGCAACGCCACGACGAGATCATGGCCCTCCAGCAGCGGATCGCTTTCGAGCAGGCCGAGTTTGTTGCGAGCCAGTTCGATCCATCGAAACCAACCGAGACCGGGGCACAGTTCGATGTGCTGATTGACAAATCCACCGGCAATCAGGTCGAGGCAACCCCCGGCGTCTCCGATGGCGGCACGCTCTACGCGGGCCGGACCTACTTCCAAGCCCCACAGATCGATGCGACAACCCATGTGATCGCCAAGAATAAGCTGGCTGCTGGCGAGTTAGTGCGATGCACCATCGTTGCCAGCGATGGGTATGACCTGATCGCTCGCCCGGTGGAAGAGCTCGAACGCAAGGTTTCGTTGAATATCATGTGATCATGCAGATATACGAAGACGACCCAAGAAAGCCGGAGGTTTCGAGATTGCTCAATGAGCATCTCGATGCGATGCGTTCGATCTCGCCGCCGGAGAGTAAGCATGCGTTGGATGTGGATGGATTGTGCGTCTCTGAGATTTCGTTTTGGACCGCGAGGGATGCGGATCAGGTGTTCGGGTGTGGAGCATTGTTTGAACTCGACTCTACGCATGGCGAGATTAAATCCATGCGTACGGCGCGGGCACATCTGAGAAAAGGTGTTGCTTCTATGCTACTCAAGCACATCATTGAAGCAGCTCGATCGAGAGGGTTTGTTCGATTGAGCTTGGAAACGGGTTCGATGGAGGAGTTTGCTCCGGCCCGGGCGATGTACGCACGATTTGGGTTTGTAGAGTGTGAGCCGTTTGGGGCGTATCAGGCTGATCCCAACAGCGTTTTTATGATGCTTGAGCTTTGAATACTGAGTTGTAATCGAACTTTCTTTTCTGATGAGGCGCGTGATGTATCTTGTGTGATTGGTGGGGGATGCAAGCGATCATGGCGGTTTTGGGCGGTTTGTATTGAGTCGGTAGGGTTGATTCCCTAGTGATTGATGTCTAAAACCCTGCCCCGTTTTTCATTCTGAAATCTGTTTGGAGCCGATACTTTGGTCATGGTCCGATCTGGTCATGTTGTGATGTTGTGCGCGTTGGTGCTGCTCACCCTTGGGGTGGTCATGGTGCAATCTGCTGGGATGCAGGTGCGTCCATTGCAAGCCGATGCTGATCCGACAGCAGCAGCTGCGGTCTCAGGCGTAACCGCCGAGTCGTTGCTGACCTCAAGAACAAGTATCTATCTCGTTATTGCGGTTCTGGCGATGGCGATCGCGTCGAGACTGCCTATCCGTAAGTTTGCCGATCGGCTCGAACGCGTGGTCTGGTTCAAGCCCGGGGGGGATCTCGGTGTTCTGATCATCGGATCATTGATGCTCGTCGGGCTGCTCTCGTTAGTCTATGTGCCTGGGATTGCTCGTGTACAGAACGGATCTGGGCGATGGATCAACCTGCATGTGCCCGGTTTAGAAAGCATTCAGCCTTCTGAGATCGTGAAATGGTCGATTATTGTGCTTGTCGCGTGGTACGCTGCTCGGCTGGGATCATACAAAGAAAACAAACTCCGCAAGTTCTTCTCTGGGTTGCTGCCGGTGTGCTTATGTGCTGGCGTGGTTGCTGGCGTTGTGGTGCTTGAGGATTTGGGCACCGGGGCGTTGATGATCGCTGCGACGGGTGTGGTCTTGCTTGCAGCGGGCGCACGATGGATTCATTTCGGGATGTTCATTCCTCCTGTGCTTGCCAGCGTCGTGATTGCGATCTTGGCTGCTCCCTATCGCAAAGATCGCATCATCGCGTTTATGGACCCATACGCCGATCCGTCGGGAACTGGATATCACCTGATCCAATCCATCGCCACCGTCGCTGGCGGCGGGGTGTTCGGACGCGGGTTGGGCAATGGCTTACAAAAATTCGGATACCTCCCCGAAGATACCACAGACTTCCTTTTCGCGATCGTGAGCGAAGAACTCGGACTCATCGGCGTGCTGATTGTCGTGTGTGCCTACGCCGGGATCGCATGGACCGGCACGAGCATCGCGATGCGCGAACGCTCGATGATGCTCAAGCTGATCACCCTTGGGGTGATCGCAACGATTTCGATGCAGGCGTTGATTAATCTTGTGGTCGTCACCGGGCTTGGCCCGACCAAAGGCATCGCGCTGCCTTTGATGTCTTCGGGTGGCACCGGGTGGATCATGACCGCGTTCGCGTTGGGCTTGGTTGTATCGATCGATCGCACGCGTGAATATGCGGGTGTGTATGTCGATGCATTCGCCAGCGAAGACGAAGAACTCATCGCGCTGCGGGCGCAGCGCGATTCAGAGATTGAAGCTAAACCGAGCTTTGCGGATCGTGCGGGGCTTTGGGGGGCATCGGTGATGCACGCTGTTCGCGCTCCTGCCCAGCTTGTTCCGATCGCGACTCCGCCAGCGACGACTGAAGACTACAGCGCCTATGACGCGAATCCGATCGGCGATGCCGAGATGGAAGAGCTGCTCGGCGGCTCAATCGCTTGGGAATCTTCCGAACCAAAAAAGCCTTCCAAAGCACAGGCCAAATCACAGATCAAGGTTCAGATCATGGATCGGTTCCGGCCAAAGGCCAAGCGAACACCCGCCTCATATGAGATGGACAGCCAAGGCGATCAAGACGAGCGGGCAGATCTGTTTTTATGAATGCTCATCGATCGCCAACCGGACGAAAAGCATTCGTCTTTGCGGGCGGGGGCACGGGCGGGCATATATATCCTGCGATTGCGATCATCGAACAACTCAAAGTGATTGATCCAGAAGCCGAGGTGCATATCTTGTGCTCGAGCCGATCGATTGATACCAAGATTCTGACGAAGGAGAACATCGCGTTCTCACCAATCGCTGCGATGCCGATCTCGACGAAGCCCAAAGGTTTGGTCAAGTTTATTACCAGCTGGGGCCCGAGTGTTCGTGCAACACGGGATTGTGTCAGGAGTTTTAAGCAGACACACGACTCAGTGGTCTTGATCGCGATGGGCGGGTTTGTTGCAGCTCCCGCAGCTCGCGGCGGGCATGCAGAGAAGGTGCCTGTCGTGCTCGTAAATCTTGATGCAGTGCCAGGAAAAGCYAATGTGCTTATCGCCAAGAAGGCGCAGGAGATTTATACCGCAGCTTCGATCGTTGGCTTTGAATCCTGGACACGCGTTCGCCCGATCGTTCGATCACAAACGCGTTCACAAATGACAGATTCGATCAATGCCCAAGACGCACGAACATCGTTCGGGCTCGATGCCAATACCAACACCCTGCTCATCACCGGCGGCTCGCAAGGGGCAAAATCAATAAACAACTTTGTGCGCACAATGGTCGAACAACAAGCCGAGGCTTTTGATGGCTGGCAGGTGATCCATCAGGTCGGCAACAAGCTAAGCGACGCCGAGATCGAAGCCATTCGATCGGTCTATGCGTCGGCCAAGATCGGCGCATGGGTCGAGCCGTTTATCGATGACATGGGCATTGCCCTTGCAGCTGCAAGCGTTTCGCTGGGACGATGCGGCGCGGGCACAGTCGCCGAGTGTTGGGCAGCCAAGTTGCCTTCGGTGTTCTTTCCCTATCCGTTTCATGCGGACGAACATCAGAAGCACAATGCTCAGGTTTTGGTCGATGCCCGGTGCGCATTGGTGTTGACCGATCTTGTTGATGCCGATCGCAACTATGCCAAGCACAGCGACGCGTTTGCACAGGTGCTGATGTCCCAAGAACAWCGGCAAACAATGCAAGCCGGTTATGCAGATCTCGGTTCGCCCGATGGGGCAGCAGCAATCGCCAAAGAACTGATGACTTTGCGAGGCTGATTTTCGGTGATCGTTATTCGGACGCAGTTGGATCGATGAAGCAGGATTATTCGAGTTTGGCTGGTTTTCGGGTGTTTTTGATGGCATGCGCGATACACTAGAAGCGTGATGTCACAAGAAAACACACACAACTCGACAATGCCTACGCAGGTTTGTATTCTCTGGCACGCAGCTGAAAGGTCTCCAGCTGATGCCTTGGTGCGTGCATTGATCAATCGCGGGTTGGCCGTCACGCTCGCAACAAGCAAGCACGCGGTGTTCGCAGCTGCCTGTCAATGTGATCAATCGGCCAACCGAGTGGTGATTGTGCTTGATGATCGTGATTCGCTTGTCGGCGTCGATCGTGTGCTCGATGGGCTTGAACGGTTTGGACCCGGTGTGATTTGTTGGGAACATTGTCCCGGCGCGAACCCGCCGATGGTTCCGGTCGTACGAACAGTAGTGCCCAAGCCAAAGGTTCAGGTGCAGCAAGATCAAGCAGGCCATGTTCCACATGTTCCAGGGCGAGATATCCCCGCTGCCAAGCTTCGGCTCGTGAGCGAAAACGAATCAACAGCGAACAAGCCGGTGAAGCTGCCCAGGCCTATGTCTAAGGGCGGGATAATCAGTTCGAGCGATGTGCTCAATGCCGACGAGCTTGATGCACTGCTCGCAGGCGAGATGGGCGAAGGCCGAAGAGGCAAGTAAGAGGATAAAATCAGAGTGAGTTCGATTCCAAACCAACACGAAAGCAACCAGCATCATGACCAGCCGTCATGGCGCGTGATTCTTGTTGGGCGGACCGGGCTCGATCAACTGCTCCGGCGCGATGCGTCGATCGAGTTGATCCGCGCCAAAGACACCATTGATGCGATCGGCGAGCTTTCCGATCCGATCGATGTCGAATCTCCCGCACAGGCAGCCGTTGTTGTTGCGGCGTCGATCGAGCCGAGCGATGACGAACTTGTTGAGTTTATTGAGAGCTTACGATTAATCGATTCGCAGGTACGCGTACTCCGCGTTGGTTCGCAACGATCGCCTTATGACGGGTGCATTGATGCGCAAGCCAATCTTGAAGCCATTATCCAAGCGATCGAGAAGGCAGAGCCTACTGGCGAAGCGGTTGCGTTGCGATTCATTGATGCACCTGAAGAGGAAGTACCAACTGAACCAGAAGCTGAATCCAAAGCAGAACCCGAGATCGTGGTTGTCGCCAAGAACGAAGATTTCGAGCACAAAGCGCAAGAATCGTTCGAGGATGAATCCGAGCTGCATAAACAAGTATTGATAGGCGCCGAAGCGATCGACACGCCGACATCTGCATCGCAGCAGGTTTCATCCGCCGGGCCAAACGACGACCAGGCAATGGTCGAAGCGATGCTCGCTGGTCGATCGGTGCTTGAGCTCGCGGTCGAACGAATCAACGCTCGGCTCGATCGTGATGATGTTTCGTTTGTGCCCGATGAAGAAGCGGTCGGCATGCCTGTGATGGTGGGGAACCAGATCGCAGGCAAACTCGTTTGCAAAGATCAATCATGGGCAATGGGCGATGGTCACGAAGCGTTGACCCAGCAGAGCCAATGGCTGGCCGGTTGGGTCAAGCTTGAGATTCAACAGGCCGAGCTTCGTAATGCAGCGTTTACGGATTCGCTTACCGGGGCGTGGAACCGTCGATACTTCACGCGGTATCTCGATGCCGCGATTATCCAATCTCGTATCGCGCGTCAGCCTTTGACGGTGATGCTCTTTGATATTGATGGGTTCAAGCACTACAACGATGCCTATGGGCACGCTGCGGGTGACGAGATCTTGGTTGAGACAGTCAAGCTGCTCAAATCGGTCATCCGTCCATCCGATCGTGTCTGCCGAGTTGGCGGCGATGAGTTTGCGGTGATCTTTTATGAGCCCAAAGGCCCAAGAGACACGCAGAGCAAGCCGCTCGAATCGGTGTACCAAATCGCGACACGATTCCAGAAACAGATCTGTTCGCATCGCTTCCCCAAACTCGCTGGCGAAGCCCAAGGCACGCTCACAGTATCGGGCGGATTGGCATCGTACCCGTGGGACGGGCACGATTCAGAATCGTTGCTTGAGCAAGCCGATCAGCTCGCGATGGAATCCAAACGCAACGGCAAGAACGCCATGACCCTCGGGCCGGGCGCCGAATCAATCTGTAAAAACAAGCAATGATGAGTTGTCATCCAGGTACCACGGCTATGTGTGTCTGGGTGCCATGGTTTGATCCGCGAAGCGGACAAGCCATGTCTTTGAATGTTATCGAATCGATGGAAGACACGGCTTGCCGAAGACGGTCAAGCCGTGGCACCCGCCTCAAGGCTATGCTCTTGCATGACTCAAATTGATCTGATCGCTATCGACCTCGACGGCACACTCGTGGGTGCCGATGGGTTGGTCTCACAAACCAATATTGATGCGGTTGATCGTGCACGCGACGCCGGGATCGCGGTGCTGATCTGCACCGGGCGCGGAATGTGTGAGTGCAAGCCTACGCTCGAAGCGATTGGTCAGCAAGACCCGGTGATGGTTGCGGGTGGGTCAATTATCGCCGATCCGGTCTCGGGCGAAACGCTTCATCGGTTCACGATGTCGCAACAAGTCGTCGCTGCGGCAACCGAGTTGTTCCACGAAGCAAACTGTCCTGCGCTGATCATGAAGGACCCCGCCGAGATCAGATATGACTATTTGGTCGTGCATTCCGACGATGAACATCCGATCCATCCGATTACAAAGTGGTGGTTCGAAGATCATCAGCTCAGTGTCAACTACGCCAAGCAAGTGCATCACGACGAGCATCCCGAGCATACGGTGCGGGTGGGGGTGTGCATCGAGCAATCGGTGTCGAATGCGATTTCGAAGAAGATCGGCGAGCTGCTTGGTGATGATGTGTGGCTGTACGATTTTCCGTGTGTGATGCCTAAAGACCATCGCGGCGAGGTGGTGCATATTTTGGAACTCTTCGCAGCCAAGATCAATAAATGGGCAGCCATCTCATGGTATTTAGATCGGCACAACATAGATCCATCGCGCGTCGCGGCAATTGGGGATCAGGTCAATGATGTGCCCATGATCGAAGCGGCGGGGATCGGGATTGCGATGGGCAATGCGATCGCCGAAGTCCAAGGGCATGCCCAATATACCACCGCCACCAACGATAACGATGGCGTCGCCCACGCGATCAACGCGATTCTCGATGGTGGTCTCGCCGCGTTGAAATCCTGATCGACTACTATACACCCCATGCAAACCCTCACTCAAATCCGCGATCTTCTGGCAATGGCCGGGCACGAACCCAAGAAGGCACTCGGCCAAAATTTCCTGATCGATCACAACCTGATCCGAAAGCTCGTCGATGCATCGGGTGTGCAGAGCGGCGACCTGGTGCTCGAGATCGGGCCAGGCACCGGTGCGCTCACCGTCGAGCTGCTCGAACGCGGATGCATTGTCATCGCGGGCGAGCTCGATAAGGATTTCGTGCGTGTGCTGGGTGAGACACTTGCTCAAGAATACCCTGATACACTGACCATCATCGAAGGCGATTGCCTCGCCAACAAACGCGCGATGCACGGGGACCTTGTCGATGCGATCGCTGGGCGCGAGTTTAAGATGGTTGCGAACCTGCCCTATCACGCCGCGACGCCTTTGATGCTCGCGCTGATGACAAGGCACCCAAATTGCGTAGGTATGTATACCACCATTCAGCACGAAGTGGTCGAACGGTTCGGTGCATCGCACAACTCGAAGACCTACGGCACAATTTCAATCATCGCCCAGTGTTTGGGCAAGGTCGGCACCATCGCCAAGCTCTCGCCGGGGTGTTTCTGGCCTCAACCGAGTGTGGGCAGCGCGATGATGCGTTGGGATCGCTCGATCGAAGCGATCGAAAATGAAGATGCCGATTGGTGGGCGACGATGGCGGACATGACGCAGTCGTTGTTCCAGCGCCGGCGCAAGAAGCTCGCCGGGAGCGTGAAGGTGATGRCCAAGACCCCGATCGAGTGGCCTGAAGGTGTATCGAGCGATGCCCGGATCGATGCACTCTCGCCACCACAGGTCAATGCGCTCTGCAAGGCGATCGCCAACGCACATTGAGAAGTTGTCTTTGTCCCTCCCCCGTCCTGACGGGGGAGGTGTCCGCGTCTTCGCGGACGGAGGGGGCCTTGTCTTCTCTTTCTTCTTCATAAGTCATCAAGAGAAGAAATACGAAGACACCCCTCCGTCTCACTTTGTTCGACCCCTCCCCGCGGGGCGCAGGGAGGGGCAAGAGGAGAGAACCGATTGCCTTTCTTGCTATCTTCATACAAAATTCTCTCTCCTCTCGCTCGCAGCGCGAACCTGATTGCTCTATAATGCGTACTTCAGAACGAACCCTGTTGATTATTTCTCCCCCTGGTTTGTAAAGGATTAGCGCACGATGCCCCAGCTCGATGGACAAGCACTCGCCAGCACGCTCGATCCAGAACTTCATAAAGCATGTCATGGCCGACTCGGGGCGATCTCGTGGTTCCGTGCCACCTGGCAGCACGGGGGCGCAGGCACCGGCTTTTCATCATGGTCATTGCCAGATCGCACCTGCGGGCATCGAGAGATCCCTTGCGTGGTCAAAATGCCCATTGGGTACTCTGAATATTTCTGGACGAAGCGTCTTGGATTAGTTCATCCTGATGAATGGGACGAACCACGGGCGTTGGCGTTGCCTACGCCGAGGGTTTTGGCTGCGGGCTTTGAGCTCGGCGGGTATGACTTGGCTTGGGTGGTCATGGAACGGTTCGAGAATCCGCCTTTAGCGATGGAGAAGACGGAATCGTCGATGTGGGAGATGTTCGAGACGGCTGCCGAGTTCCATGCAGCAGCCATTTTGGAGAAGCCCATCGACATGACCCAGCTTGAGCCACCCAAAGATTGGGCAGGGTTGGTTAGTAAAGGGCTCGTTGCGATTCGTGAGAACGAAGTCCAAGATGGCGACGAGTGGATCAAAGCCCTTGAGCGTGTTCAAGGGTGCATCGATGAACTTGTCAAGCAATGGGTCGGACGCGAGATTGATACCTGGTGTCATCATGATTTGCATCCGCACAACGCGATGAGGCGGGTGATGGACAAGATCGAGGGCCCGGTGGGTTCGAATCTTCATGGGCATTGCGCATTGATCGATTTAGCCTTGGTCAGCCCAGGATCGTGGATCGAGGACGCGCTCTATATGGAAAGGCTCTTCTGGGGGCGTGAAGAGCAGTTGTGCAATATTGATCCGCTGACGACCCTCGGAGCCWCCCGTCAGGCGATCGGATTGCCCGCGAGCGACGAAGCTTTTGAGCTTGCAGATGTCCGAAGAGTGCTTATGGCAGCCTCTTCACCAGCTTTTTTACGAACAGAAAACGATCAAACTTACCTGAAAGCGGCTTTAAGCGTACTTGAGCGACTTTTGCCCCGGTTTATAGGGTAAGATAGTGTACTAGCCTTGGCGATGGATCGTTGAGGTTTGATCATGCACACAAGACCGGGGACCGAGTGGGTTTCCCATCATACGGAAAGAGAGTGTCATCTATGGATCAGCTCGAACAACTCCAGCAGCTCGCCGAATCATGCCGCGAAGATTACAACAAAGCCAAGGGYGGCAACAAAGCCGCMGGMACACGCGTCCGCAARRTCATGCARGAWGTRAARRMYRTYGCYCARGATATCCGCAAGGAAATGCTCGGCTCACGCGAAGAAGATTAACTCTTCGGCTCCGAAAAACACACAGTCCCTCGGAGTTCGTGGCATGGCCTCAGCACCAAGTACATCTCAGTCGGCTGAAGATGCCAAGGCATCGACCAGCCAGTTCCTGCTTGATATTGATCAGGTAGATTTATCCAAAACAATCGCCACGCGCGAGCAGATGTTCAAGATGATCCCGCATCGTCATGAAATGGCATTGCTCGATCGGGTAGTCTGGAAGAGCGACAACGGGCTTGCGGGTGTCGCGGCGCTCAAGGTTCGCGGTGATGAGTTCTGGGTGCGTGGGCACTTCCCAGGAACACCAATGTTTCCGGGTGTCTTGATGGTCGRAGCAGGGGCGCAGCTGAGCTGCTACYTCTWYAACTGYCTCCARRAWACDCCMAAGCTCTGYGCRTTYCTWCGSATCGACAAAGCSGTSTTCCGYCARTCGGTSACRRTBGGKCARGARMTYTTYHTSYTSTGYGATGTGRTCAARGCWTCGGATCGAAGATTCGTTGCCGAGATCCAAGGCGTAGCTGATGGCCAGCTCTGCTTTGAAGCCAAAATTTCAGGCATGCGAATCGCCGATTTCGACCAAGATTCCTAAGCCTGTTTCAAAGAAGCCTGTTTCAAAGAGTTGCAAGTGATTGAATCTGCACGCACCATCTCGGTTGATGTAGAAAAAAGCAAAGAACAAAGCATTGTGCAAGGCACGCCTGATGGTGTGCCTTGTTCTTTGGTACCAACCTCATTGATATCGATGAWGTTCCCCTCATCGCGAGGCGTTGTCGAGATGATCGCCAAAGATGGCTCGACGGTTTTACTCGCAGCAACGGGGCATATCCGCTCGTTCATCGCACAACGGCTCAATGAAAACGCCGAGACCACCAGCAAGGCGAACCTCGCCCCGATCACCGCCAAGATCATCGCCTATCTCACCGGCTCGGCGTTTGAATCCGACTGGATCGTCCACGAACGCGCCCGGGTGGTTGATGCAGATTTGTATATCAAACTTAATCAACAAAACCGCCGAGCGTTGCTGGTTATGAATACCGATTCAGGCACCTGGCGCGTCGAAGATACAATCAGTTTGCAAGTGGGCGACAAAGACATCGTCATTGGTCCAATCCTCACCAAAAAAGCAGCGAGCGCATTGGGCGAAGCACTCGACGATGTATATGAGTTGTGCAGGTTCCCCAAAGAACTCGCATTGGCACCATGTGGGAATCCGTGTGTCTATAAGCAAATGGGACACTGCCCGGGCGCGTGCGATGGATCAGAGCCTATGGATGCGTATCACGAACGGTTCAAAAACGCAATCGAGATCGCTTGTGCAGGCGTTGACGATTGGAAGCTACAACTCAAAGCCGAGATCCAACAAGCGAGCGCCGATCTTGATTTCGAACACGCTCAAATCGCCAAGCGTCAGCTTGACCAACTCGAAAAGCTGCNAGTAGATACGATTGGATTGGCACGCTCGATGCACACAATGAGCTGCGTCTGCATCACCCCATCTGTGCGCAAAGGCTGGGCGATGGTTTGGGTATTGGGAGCCGATGGGTTGATCCCAATCGCAGCAGTGAATGAAGAGCAACAAGGCATCGAGTTCACAATCGCAAATCTTCAAAGTCCAATCGGGCTTGGGCAGCTGCAACTCGATCGGTTTGCATTCGTCGCTCGCCATTGGATGACCAAGCCCTCGCGTGCCAAACGCCGACGGGTGACGATTCTCGATACAAACACGACCAACTGGAAATCAAAGATCACCCAAGCCATCGCCGACGCATGTTTACCGGTGGATCTAGATCTCGACGACGAAGAACACACGCACATTGTGCGATAGAGTAAAGCGGGAGTATTGTCATGAGCAAGCCATATCCAATCGTGTTCGAGCCGATCATCAAAGCCAAGGTCTGGGGCGGGCGTCGCCTAGCCGAGTATGGCAAGCACCTATCGAGTGATCAACCCTACGGCGAATCGTGGGAACTCGCCGATCTCGCTTCAACAAGCACCTCGGGCGGCGGGGGAGATTCGGCGCATTCATGTATCGCCAATGGCGAACTCGAAGGGAAAACCATTCAAGATGCGATCACGCTTTGGGGCCAGGATTTGCTCGGCGATGCCAAACTCACTGCAGAGGGCGGGTTCCCGCTCTTGGTCAAATACCTCGACGCACGCGAACACTTGAGCATCCAGGTTCATCCATCGCCAGCCTACGCCAAAGCACACCCAGAAGCACACCTCAAAACCGAAAGCTGGTTTGTCCTCGAAGCAACCACCGGCCCCAACGGCGAAGACCCGGTCATCTACAAAGGGTTCCAAGAAGGTGTCACCAAAGATGACCTTGCCAAAGCCATCGCCGACGGCACGGTTCCCCAGCTTATGCGCAAAGAACTCGCCGTCGCCGGGCAATGCCACACCCTGCCCAGCGGCACAGTCCATGCGCTTGGCGCGGGCGTGCTCGTCGCAGAGATCCAAACTCCAAGCGATACGACCTTCCGCGTGTATGACTGGGCCAAGGAATACAGCCGCGAAGGGCGCGAGTTGCATCTTGAGCAAGCCATCGAATGCGCGAGCTTTGAACACCCACCAATCGCGACACATGCCAATGCCTTCATGGCCGACGGCATGAGCGCGATGGCCACCATGCCACCCAAGATGGGCTCGACCCGTGATCGTGTTTCGACAACCGAGTTTTATACCATCGATGTGGTGAGCGCAAGCTGCGCAGCCGTGCCGATTTTGGGCAGCGATGATTCTGGGAACTCGCCGGTGGTTGTGATGATGCCGATGACCATGGGCGCGTCGATTGTGTCCGAGTCCGAAGCGTTCGAAGAAGTTGTGATCGAAGCAGGTCAAACCGTGCTGATCCCCGCAGCGTGTGCGAAAGACTCAATCCTTCGAGCCGGGCCAGGGACAGAAGCGGTTGTGGCGAGGGTGATGTAATGGCGAAGGTTGCCAAACAATTTATAGACGAAGAAGATTTTAGTGAGTTCCTCGAAGCGGTTGCGGAAGATTTTCATGTTGTCGTAGATTACCAAACTGCCGAGACTTGCAAGACTGTTGGCGAGTTTGAAAATCTTGTCTATGATCAAATTGTCGACGGCAAGTATTCTGATCGAGCGAGAGACGGACTCGAAGAGCGATTGCTTAACCGCTTGAATACATGTATCACTTGGGCAATAGACAGGGAGATTCAAACGGAGGATCTTCATCGATCAATGTTCGATCTTGCCGGTGAGGTGTCAATAAAGCGGCGGGGTAATTTTAGTGCATATGACAGTATGTGTTATGCGATGAACTCTGTAGTTCCGACTATGAAATATCGAGTATGGGCTAAAGTTGTAATGTGGCTGTTTTTTGTCTTGGGATGTGTAGGTGTAGTATATCTCTGCCTGAATCATGAATGGATTTTGGGGTTAGCTATCGGGTTCATGATGTTGATCGCTCTTGGATATGTGGCAACTTGGCTACCCATGTATGCGCCTGAACCCGACACGACACTCAACGATGCCATCGATCGATATTTGGAAGGCATGGAGAAGTGTAATCGTGGCATGTCCTTTTCGGAGTTTCAGTTCCGGCTTCGGCATCTCTATGCAATGATGTATGGAGTGAAAGATCGGGATTCAATCACTGCTGACACGCCGTTTCATGTGTAATCAAGGTGCGCCAAAGAACTCTGTCGCTCGACGAATAATGTGCCTCTCGGCACAGGCGAAGATCACGCGATCGTGCGTATTGAGTGCGTCTTGAAACTCGGTTGCGTTTGTTGTGCCGAGGTGGATGAACTCGACTTCTTCGAAGTATTGCGCCAGCGTGGGAAGCAGGTAATGCTCGATAAATGAATCGTAGAGGATCAGTGTCTTTCCAGGGATAAGCTGCCCGGATACTGCGCGGTTCTTGACCCGCTTTCGGCCGTACTTTGCGGTGTGATTAATCGAGAGAAAATTAGGATTGATAACAGGTTGATCGTTGTCCCAGAGTTCAACGATTTCGATATCGGAGCGATGGATTTGCAATCGAGTGTTGGTCTCTTTGATGTCCCAGTCGCCGGTAACTTTGGCGATATCGGGGATCTCGGTCTTGGTCCATTCTTCGACGATCTGTGAGTGGTCCCAGAGTGTTGGGTTGAGGGTATCGATGAGTGCTTTGGCGAACACCAGTGCGCCCTTTGAGTTGTAGTGCGATCCTGCGGGCTCGTAGACGAGTTCGGTCGTATTGGCTTTGGCTCTTCGCATCGGCGACCAGGTATCGATGCGGTATGAATAGCCTGGGTCAGCAAACCAGCTTTCGAGTAGCTGGCGTTGATCGAGCGTTTGGGCAAAGGTCGATTGGGAAGATTGCTCGAGCATCTCCGGGTAGATCGTGACTTTGTTGGGTGCAACCAAGACAAACAGATCCGCAGAAAATCCGCCCGCATCGACCAGGGCTTGCATGGATTCGAGTGCGTGCTGTGTTTCTTGGAGCGTGCCGTAGTCGGTGGTGATGGACTTGCGAAAGAAGAGCCAGTGATCATTTTTGATCACCAAGCCCCGTTCGACCTTGCGTGACATCCGATCGCCCGAACGGGCCGGGTTGATTTTTTTGTTCAGCGTGATCATCTGCTCACGGAACGGCACGCGGTCTTCGATCGCACCCGAAACCGACGCCCACCATGTGCTGTCGATGAAGTTCGATGCGGAATTAACTTGAGGAAACGCGTTGGGCGTCCGGTTCTCCATGTCATGGACAAACGCCAATGACTGCGTAATCCGAAACGGCGCAATGACTACAGGCACGCATATCGCAGCGAGGCAGATGATTCCAGAAATGGTGCGTGAGTTGGTCATGGCTATTGGTAAAACAAGTTTAGAACTGGAAATACAGGAATGGCGAGAATGTGCCGTTGATGATGAGCATGAGCGTGAGCGGGAGTGCAACAAGCACAAGGACACCGCGTAGCACCGCTGCAAAGCGTGTGTCCGCGTTTTCAATGRTTGGGCCAAGGGCAAAGTTGCGAGGCGCGAAGAAGATCAACGAACCAACGCTCAATGCGATTGTTGTTTGGAGCGTTACCAGGCGAAGCAGCGCGGTCGAGAAGAACCCGGTGTTGCCGCCGAAGAGTGCATGATAATAATTGCCAGCATCACCGAGTGATTCCGCCCGGAACACCACCCACCCGATCATCACCAAGAACRCAACAATGAATCGGTTGAGTACCAGCTTGATACCAGTGGGGCGGCTGGTCTTGTTGAGGAACCGATCAACGATCAGCCAGAACCCATGAAACATGCCCCAAGCGATAAAGGTCCAGTTTGCCCCGTGCCAGAACCCAGTGAGCAAGAACACAAAGATCAGGTTGCGATAGGTGAGCAGCTTCGAGCAGCGAGAGCCGCCGAGCGGGAAGTAGACATAGTCGCGGAACCATTCCGAAAGCGTCACATGCCAACGCCTCCAGAACTCGGTCATCGATGCTGAAGAGTACGGATGCTTGAAGTTTTCGGGGAAGGTAAATCCGAAGATCCGCCCGAGCCCGATCGCCATATCGGAGTAGCCTGAGAAGTCGAAGTAGATTTGGATCGTGTACGCCAAGATGCCAAGCCATGCGTCGTCGGTGGTGATGTTCGCGCTGTTATTGAACGCAGCGTTGGCGATCGGGCTGACCGAATCGGCAATCAATACCTTCTTGCAAAGCCCGAGCATAAACCGGTTCATTCCGGCTGTGACATTCTCCAATGAGAACACCCGCGAGACAAGCTGCTGCGAAACCTGGTGATACCGAACGATCGGCCCAGCAATCAACTGCGGGAACAGCGACACATACAACGCAAAGTCCAGCGGGTTCTTGAGCGCCTTGCCATCGCCTTTGGCGATGTCGAATACATACGAGTTCGCCTGAAAGGTAAAGAACGAGATCCCGATCGGAAGCATGATCGGCGTCCAGTCCATCCCCTGATAATCAATCGCCGACGCGATGCCGTTGATCTGATCGACGAAGAAGTTGGCGTATTTGAACCACCCGAGGATGCCGATATTGAACACCACCGACCACCCGACAATGTGGCGGAGTTTCTTCGTTTGCTCTTTACTCTTGGCTTTGCACGCAAAGTGTCCGAAGATCCAGTTGCCCATGATCGAGACGAGCAGCCAGCCAATGAACCACCCGCCGCCCCAAAGATAAAACAGCATGCTCGCAAACAGAAGCACCGCGTTCTTGGCGCGCCGAGGCGAGATCGCGTAGAGCAACAGCACGATCGGAAAGAAGACGAACAGGAATGTCTGAGATGAGAACACCATGCGAGGTGGAAGTATACGCCGATGTGATCTTTGATGTTTTACTCACCTCCCCCGGGCTTCCGGGGGAGGTGTCCGCGTCTTCGCGGGTCTTTGCCCCTCCCTGCGCCCCGCGGGGAGGGGTCGAATGAAGTGAGACGGATGGGTGTCTTCGTCTTGATCTTTGGAAGTCAGTACCAGTTAAAGGAAAAAGACCAA
>NVSM01000049.1 GCA_002401225.1 bacterium | reverse complement strand
AGGCAGTAGGCAGTAGGCAGTAGGCAGTAGGAAAGAAAGACCCCCTCCGTCACGCTGCGCGTGCCACCTCCCCGCGAGGGCGCGGGGAGGGACAAGAAGGGACAAGGGTTGCTGAAGTTGATGAAAATCGTGAGCCGTCAGGCACTGGCTATTTAGGGATAAGGGCTTTGAGGTCGTTGGCGAAGGTGATGGCGGCGTTTTGGATCGCAGCGATCCAGGATTCATCGCCAGCGGGTTTGGTATAGAGCACTGATCGGGAGGCGTTGACGATGACACCCAGTTGGCCTGCTGTATGTGCCTCGGACCTTGTCATGTGTGCGACATCGGCGATGGTGCCGCCTTGGGCACCGACGCCGGGGACGAGGAACATCTGATTGGGCATCAGATCACGCAGCGTGCGCACATCGTTTGCGCTTTTGGTTGCGCCGACGACTGCGCCGAGATTGCTCATCCCGGAAGTGCCGAGCCGATCGCTGCCCATTGTTGCGATCATCTTGCTGATCGCATGGGTAACGCACGATCCGTCGGCAAGCTGTTGCAGTTGAACTTCGTCAGAGTCTGGATTGCTCGTCCGCGCCAAGGCAAACACCCCGAGTCCGGCATCGAGGAATGGCTCGATGGAAGACGGGCCCATGTAGGGCGAGACGGTGATGAAGTGGGCACCCATGTTGGCAGCCCCGATGGCGTAGTGGGTCGCCGATGACCCGATGTCGCCTCGCTTGGCATCGAGGATGACAACGAATCCGAGATCGCGGGCGTGGTTGATCACTCTTTCGAGGATGGCGTAGCCTTTGGAGCCGAAGCGTTCAAAGCACGCACTCTGAGGCTTCACCACCCCAACCGAACCCGCGATCGCATCAAGCACCTTGAGCGAGAACTGCTCGATCGCTTCAAGCTCGCCTTCCATCTGCAATGAACGCGGGAATTTGTCGAAGACTGGGTCGATCCCTACGCAGGCCGGCGAACCGATTTGGTCGATGGCTTGGACGAGCGTGTCGATTGGGGAGATAGATGATGCTGTTGTATTGGGCATGTGTTCGGTCTCGGGCGTGGATGGGCACTACACTTTAGCCGCGATGAAGCAGACACATACCCCAACGAATCTCGATCTCAAAAAAGACCACGCCCTGACCATCGAATGGGACGACGGGAACACTTCTGTGTACCCCATCGCGTATCTCCGCAAGATGTCGCCGAGTGCGGATATGCGAGAACTCCGCAAATCCATGGCCAACAACCCGCTGACGATTCTGCCTGATTCGATGGGGTCATCTGGCACCATCACCGCGACGGGCGCCGAGATGGTCGGGAACTACGCCATCAAAATCGCATTCTCCGATGGACACGACACCGGGATCTACACCTGGGATTACCTGCGTGAGATTGATCCAGCAAATCAAACCGGCGGGTTGACCAAATCTGACCAAGGGCCGAGCCACAGCAATCCGCTCGGATTGCCCGGACGGTARTGGGCTTGTGATGCAGAGTATTACCCTTTCCACGCCGCTCAATGAGATCCGATCGATACCCATCGTGCAGATGCAGAAGCTTGAGATTCTCGGTGTGCACAATGTTGGGCAGTTGTTGGTGCATCTGCCTCATCGCCATGAGTGGATTCGGGCGCAGTCTGGATTGAACGATCTCGAACCCGGGGTGATCGGGTCGGCGGTTGGTGAGATCACGGCGACGAAGATTTCTGGGTTCGGGCGCAAGGCACGGTTTCAGGTGGTGCTGTGTGATGAGACCGGTCGGCTGGATCTGGTGTTCTTCAATCAATCATTCCTCGCGAAGAAGTTGCATGTCGGGATGACGCTGAGGGTGCAAGGCAAGCCTAAGAAGTTTGGGCCGGGGTTGCAGATGAGTTCGCCGCAGTTTTCGATTATTCCGTTTGATGATGTCGAGAAACTCAACAAGGATCAGGACGACGAATACCGCCCGGTGTACCCAGCAACGGAAGGGATGACTTCCGAACAGATCTACACGATTGTGCGCACAATTCTGGATCAAGCGTGCGCATTGTTGGAGGATCATCTCAGCGACGAGTATCGCAAGGAACGCGAGTTGCCGAGCCTTGGTGATGCGTATCGGATGATGCACTCGCCTGAGAGTGAATCGGATGTGCAATCAGCGCGTCGTCGGCTGGCGTATGACGAGTTGTTGATGTTGCAGCTTGGTGTCCACATGAAGCGGGCGCATCTTCGGCGGACACTCAAAGCCCCGCCGCTCGAACGCACAGCGGAGATTAACGAACGGATATTGGCACGGATGCCGTTCACCTTGACCGATGCCCAGCAGCGGGTGGTCGATGAGATATCACGCGATTTAAGCTATGAAACGCCTACTAATAGATTAGTCCAGGGCGATGTCGGATCGGGAAAAACGATTGTTGCGCTCGATGCAATGTTGTTGGCGATCGCGCACGGGCATCAGGCGGCGTTGATGGCGCCGACGGAGTTGTTGGCCGAGCAGCACTATCTTTCGATCACCGAGATGCTCAAAGGCTCAACGGTGCGTATTGAGTTGTTGACTGGATCGTTGCCAGCAGCGGAGCGGACGGCGGTCGTCAGCAAGATCGCATCGGGGGAGTGTGATCTGATTATTGGTACGCATTCGTTGGTGTCTGAATCGGTCGAGTTTCATTCGTTGGCGGTTGCGGTGATTGACGAGCAGCATCGGTTTGGGGTCGAGCAGCGGGCGATGTTGCGGGTGAAGGGCGGGAAGGCGCATGAATCGGAGACGCCTCATGTCATTGTGATGACGGCGACACCGATCCCACGAACAATTGGGCTGACGATCTTTGGTGATCTGGATATCTCGACGATTGATGAACTCCCACCCGGGCGGGTACCTGTGATTACCAAGCATGTGACGCCCGAAAAACGATCAACGGTGTACCACTGGGTCAACGAGAAGATCAAGGCCGGCGATCAGGTGTTTATTGTGGTTGCAGCGATCGAGCCGGGCGGCAAGGGCGAAGGACAGGTGCGGAATCTGCGAGCAGTGATGAAAGAACTCGAAGGCGGCGAGCTGCACGATGTGCGCATCGCGGCACTGCATGGTCGACTCAAACGCGATACGCGCGAACACATCATGCACCGATTCCGCGCGGGCAAAATTGATTGTTTGATCGCGACGACAGTGATTGAGGTGGGTGTTGATATTCCCAACGCAACGGTGATGGTGATCGAGGATGCGGACCGGTTTGGACTCGCGCAACTTCACCAGCTGCGCGGGCGTGTTGGGCGTGGCGACAAACCCGGCGTGTGTGTGCTGATCGGGAACCCGAAGACTGAGGACGGGATCGCACGATTGAAGGCGATGGTCGAAACGACATCGGGCTTTGAGTTGTCGGAGAAGGATTTAGAGATTCGTGGCGCGGGCGATGTGTTCGGGACGCGCCAGAGCGGCGCTCCGCCATTCAAGGTGGCCGATCCACTCAAGGAAATCGAACTGCTTCAGATGGCTCGGCGAGATGCGGGCAACTGGATCGCGGAATCGCCCAACCTTGATCGCCCAGAGGATGCACTCGCGCGGAGGCGATTGCTCAAAGCGCACGGGCAATGGCTCGGGCTTGGCGATGTCGGGTAAAGGCACCGCAAATTGCTGATAAGCTCGGAATTGTGGATAGGTATATTCTCTTCCAGATTATTTCACCACACCGAATCACACAAATCTGTGTGTTGTTTTTTCGACTACTGAACCATTTTATTGCCATGCCTCAGTTTTGTGGCATTATAGTGTTTTTTGGATACTACGGCGGTTGGTTTGGGGTTTTATATCCTGCCGGGTGCCGAACAAAGTGGTATGATTTGGGCATGACCACACAAACCCCATCAGCATCAACTGCCCAACCGCCTGCAAACGAGGGTTCACAAATCCAGATGGATTTCCATGCTCGGCTCAACGAGGCTGTGGGGACGGTCTCGTATCGCAAACTCGGGGGATTGACGGATACGCAYCCRGAAACRGTYCGGCGGTACATGCAAGGGCAGGCGCCCAGCGCAACTTTTCTCACAAATCTGTGCCGAGTGCTGGGGGTCTCGGGCGAGTGGTTGCTGACAGGTAAAGGCCCAATGAAGTGTGCCCAGATCCGTTCACATGCGTTGAATCAGGCGGATCCATCAGAGTTGATGACCGCGGTCGCCAATACACTCACAGATCTGTGCGATCGCATGGATCGGCTCGAACGGTTCATGCAAATGCTCGAAACACGGGTTCGTGGTGCGGAGGTGATGCGGAATGATCACCCGGCAAACACAGAGTTGAGCCAAAAATCGGATAGAATCGTCTCTACACAATCCAATGCGATTGGAAACGAGGACGATGATGAGCGAACCGGACAAGCAATCGAATCCAAACCAAAGCAGCCCGAACCCGAGCAACCAAAGCGCAACAGCGCCCAGCGAATCAGGGACGCTATTGCCAAACGACCATCTTGAGCTTTTGGTCGAGCTGATGCGGCCGGGTTCAATCGAACTCTCGCGGCGATGGATCAGCGCGTTGATGATGGTGCCTGAGCCCGAGCGGGAATCGATTGTGCAGGCGGTCGAAGCCCAGATTGTTGCGGACTATTGCAGCCGATAGCAACGCCCTACAGTTGTATATGAGTTTTCAGAAACACGCGGCTACTACATTCAATACCATGTCCCAAATGCTCGAGCTGATCGGAGGCGATCGGTTCCGGGTATCTGCCCATGCCAAGGCATCGCGGATCATTAAAGATTTGACGATCGACATCGAAGCATTGGCCAATGCAGGAGATGCGAAAGCAATTGTCGCACTCGACGGGATCGGCAAGGGCACGGCGGGCAAACTGATCGAGCTTGCTCAGAAAGGTTCGATCGAAGAGTACGAAGAACTCGCTGCCAAGGTGCCGACGGGTGTGATGGAGGTGCTTGGGATTCAAGGACTCGGCCCGAAGACCGTGAAGCTGATGTGGGACGAGAAAGGTGTGGAGTCGATTGATGATCTCAAGAAGATCATCGAGGATGGATCGATTTTAGAGCTTCCTCGCATGGGGGCGAAGACGGTGGAGAACATCAAAGACTCGATCGCGTTTCTCGAATCGAGCGGGAGTCGGCTTCAGATCGGGATTGCGCAGCAGGTGGCGAACCGGTATGTGTCGCTGCTTGAAGAAACCCCAGGCACGACCAAGGTTGCATTCGCAGGTTCGCTTCGGCGCGGGAAGGAATCGATTGGCGATGTAGATATTTTGATCGCGACGACTGATCCTGAGGCTGCCCGCGAAGCGTTTACGACCAGCGATGGCGTGATGCAGGTGTTGGCCAAGGGCGATACGAAATGTTCGATTCGGACGGCGATTGGTGATTCGCTGAGCCGATGGGGGAAGGATGAGAATGCTGCGGTGCAGGTTGATCTTCGGATTGTCGATCAGCAATGCTGGGGCGCAGCGTTGTTGTACTTCACCGGCTCAAAGGAGCATGGCGTGCGTTTGCGTGAGCGGGCGATCAGGGTTGGGATGACGCTCAATGAGTATGGGCTGTTTGTTGATGATGGGTCTGATCCGTCGCCGCCGCAGTCGAGGGGGTTGGATCCGAWCGCGTGCGAAACCGAAGTGGCAATCTATATGGCGTTGAACTTGCCTTACATCGATCCGCCTATGCGCGAAGATCGTGGCGAGATGGATCTTCGAGACCATGTGCATGTGATCGAGCTTGGGGATATCAAGGCTGAGCTTCATTCACACACGATTGCATCGGACGGCAAGATGACGATCGAAGAGTCTGCTGCGATCGCCAAGGCACGCGGGTTTCATACGCTTGCGGTGACGGATCATTCGCAGTCGTCCGCGGTTGCGGGTGGATTAAAACCCGATCGGTTGCGTGAACATATCAAAGCGATCCGTGAAGCGAACGAGCGGATCGAAGGCATCACGATTTTGGCCGGGAGCGAAGTTGATATTCTGGTTGATGGCACGCTCGATTATGATGATGAGTTGTTGCATGAGTTGAGTGTGGTGGTTGCGTCGCCGCACGCGGGGCTTCGTGCCAAGCCAAAGCAGGCGACCAAGCGATTGCTCAAGGCGATTGCGCATCCGAGTGTACACATCATCGGGCATCCGACTGGTCGGTTGATTGAACGGCGAGAGGGATTGTCGCCAGACATGAATGAGATTATCGCAGCCGCGATCGAGCACAATGTTGCGCTCGAAATTAACAGCCATTGGATGAGGCTCGATTTGCGTGATACGCATGTTCGAGCAGCGGTCGAAGCGGGTGCGTTGATCTCGATTAACTGCGATGATCATCATCCCAGTGACTATGACAACCTGATCTTTGGTGTGCTGACCGGGCAGCGGGGTTGGCTGACCGCAGAGCAGTGTATCAATACTTGGGACGCGGATCGGCTGCATGTTTGGTTGAAATCCAAGCGGTGAAATTGGGGATAAATATCCACAATTACACTTATTACGAAACTATTTCGTGGCGCACCCCTTGCGCATTTCGCACATTGATCAAGCCCTTATGCATTACGAGACAATCACTTACGCTGCGAATCCTTGTGTTAAACTGGGGTGTTTGCTGATTTGCAAAGTTGAAACCATGAAAGTAGATTCTTAGAAGCACATGCTCTTGTGCTTCTGTTCTCAATCACAACCTGTAGAGAAAAGGAATCATTCCATGACTAGTCCTCGGTATTCAACCCTCGGCTTGCTGTCACCTGTTTCAATCGCGGCCACCACGGCGATTGTCTGTGCATCGCAAGCCCTCGCGGCTCCCACCTGGATGGGGGTGTAYGGMTCGTTYRCKCATCATGAYGGWGCGAACCCCGGCACGCACACGATCTTGATGAACCAGGATTACAGCGGGCTGCACGCGGAGGTCGGAATTCAAATCAACGGCGGCGCGTGGTCGACCTACTCAATGTCGTACACGGGCAACAACAGCGGCAACTCCACCTGGAGCTACACCCCCGCTGCTTCGTATACGCCGGGCAGTACGATTAACTATTACTTCCACGGGTTCGATGACTGGGGCTCGAACATCTATGACAACAACAGCGGCGCGAACTATTCGTTCACGGCTGCGCTCGTTGCATCGAGCAAAGCAGGGATGGGCGCGCAGGTGCTTGGTGGCGATACGACTTTCCGTGTGTGGGCTCCCAACGCGACGAGTGTTTCGGTCGCGGGAACATTTAATAGTTTCTCCGCAACGGCGAACCCGTTGGTGGCTGAAGGCAGCGGGAACTGGTCGGTTGATGTGCTCGGTGATCAGACCGGTGATGAATACAAGTTTGTTATKRATGGCACGATCTGGAAGAATGATCCACAGGCMMRMGATGTGACCAACTCGGTKGGCAACTCGATTGTCGTCAACGATSCASCCTATGCGTGGAGTTCGTTTACTGCRCCGGGCTGGACSGACATATTGATCTATGAGATGCACATCGGGACATACAACGATGTGCCCGGCGGCAACCCCGGAACTTGGACGAGCGCGATCGCCAAGCTTGATCACATTGAGGATATGGGATTCAACGCAGTTGGTTTGATGCCGATCGCTGAGTTCGCGGGTGATTACTCCTGGGGATACAACCCGGCGCATCCGTTTGCACCCGAGAGCATCTATGGCTCACGGACGGATGTGAAGGACTTTGTTGATGAGTGTCATCAACGCGGGATCGCCGTGCTTGTTGATGTGGTGTACAACCACTTTGGCCCAAGCGACTTGGACATGTGGCAGTTTGACGGCTGGACCGGATCAGGGAGCGGCGGCGGGATCTATTTCTTCGAGGACTGGCGTGCCCAGACCCCTTGGGGACATACACGCCCGGATTATGGCCGAAACGAGGTGCGTGATTATCTCAAGGACAACGCGTTGTACTGGTTGACCGAGTTTAATGCCGACGGATTGCGTTGGGACTCGACGATTAATATCCGCACGCAGAACAATGGGTTCGGCGGGACGATCGCTGAGGGTTGGACGCTGATGCAGTACATTAATAACGAGATTGATGCGGCGATGCCTTGGAAGATTTCGATCGCTGAGGATTTGCAGAATAATGATTGGATAACCAAGAACACCGGTGCTGGCGGTGCGGGGTTTGACTCGCAATGGGACGCGGCGTTTGTGCACCCGATCCGGGCTGCGATTATCGAGCAAAATGATGCGAACCGTGACATGTATGCGGTGCGCGATGCAATCGCGACTGTGTACAACGGCGACATGGTCGATCGTGTTGTGTATACCGAAAGCCATGACGAGGTTGCTAACGGGAGTGCCCGTGTACCTGAAGAGATTTGGGCGGGCAATGCTTCGAGTTGGTACTCAAAGAAGCGGTCGACGCTTGGCGCGGGTTTGGTGTTTACATCGCCGGGCGTGCCGATGATTTTTCAAGGCCAAGAGTTCCTCGAAGATGGATACTTTGCGGATACCGACCCATTGGATTGGGCAAAGGCGACGACCTTCTCGGGCATTACTGATCTGTATACTGATTTAATCTCGCTTCGCAAGAACGCAACTGGAAAAACGGCTGGTCTCGGCGGGGGCAATGTTAATGTTCATCATGTGAACAACTCAGGCAAGGTGCTTGCGTATCACCGCTGGAAGAACGGCGGCAATGGGGACGATGTGATCGTGGTCGCCAACTTCTCGGGCACCGGGTACAGCAGCTACAACATCGGGTTCCCGTCTGGTGGTACTTGGAAGGTTCGGTTTAACTCGGACTGGAATGGGTATGACTCGGCGTTTGGCAACTGGAATGCTTATGACACCAGTGCGAGTTGGGGTGCGAAGGATGGCATGAGCTACAACGCGAATGTTGGGATTGGGCCTTACACAGTGATTATCTTGTCGAAGGATTGATCTGAATTTGTTGTAAAACTCTCTCATAGCCCGGAGCGTCTGTTGATGCTTCGGGCTTTTTCTTTTGGGCTATACTTGTTTGGCTGCGGTCAATAGCCCTGAACATCTCAATCCATTGCGAGCAATCGCAGGAGTAGTGCATGTTCGATCGAGTATCTGATGGTTTTAATAATGTCTTCCGCAAGCTGAGCGGGAGTGACGCGATTTCGGAATCCAATGTCCGCGAGGCGATGGATGAAGTGCGTACGGCACTGCTTGAGGCGGATGTGCATTATGAAGTGGCTGAAGAGTTTTGTAAGAACATCATGAGCGATGCGGTTGGGCAGCAGGTGACCAAAGCGGTCAAGCCCGGGCAGGAGATGATCTCGATTGTGCATCGTCGATTGGTCGAGTTGTTTGGTGGTGATCCGGATGCGGAGCAGCAGCCAACACCTCCGGGGATTATGAAGCTTGCGCCTGGGCCAACGATTATTATGATGTGTGGGCTTCAGGGTTCGGGCAAGACGACGACCTGTGGCAAGCTCGCAGGGATGCTGAAAAAACAGGGGCGATCGGTGATGCTGTGTGCTGCCGACTTGCAACGACCGGCGGCGGTCGAACAGCTTGAGACGGTTGCCAATCAAGCCAACGATGATCTGCCGGGTGGATCGCAGGTTCATTTTTATGGTGAGCACAATAAGAGTGCTGAGTATGGCAAGGCTGTGGGCGTGGCGGTGAAAGTGTGTCAGAACGCGGTCAAGGCAGCCAAGAAGCAAGGCGTGGATGTCTTGATCTTGGATACGGCTGGTCGGTTGCATGTCAACGATGAACTGATGGGCGAGCTGAAATCGATTCGCTCGTTGGTCAACCCGCATCATATCTTCTTGGTGGTCGATGCGATGACCGGGCAGGACGCGGTGAACAGTGCAAAGTCGTTCCATGAAAAACTCGAAGTCGATGGCGTGATCTTAACGAAGTTTGATTCCGACACCCGAGGCGGAGCGGCGTTGTCAATCAAAGCAGTCACGGGCGCACCGATTCGATATATCGGGGTGGGCGARCAYCTTGAYGCGATCGAGGTSTTCCATCCTGARCGGATGGCYGGGCGGATYTTGGGCATGGGCGATGTGGTRTCGYTSGTYGARAAGGCGCAGSAGGAAGTGTCYGAAGAAGAAGCCGCSGCGATGGAAGCGAAGATGGCCAAGGGCGAGTTGGACATGGACGACTTCCTCAAGCAGATGAAGATGATGCGTCGGATGGGGTCGATGAAGTCGCTCCTCGGCATGTTGCCCGGCGTTGGTTCTGCGATCAAAGATATTGATATCGATGAGAAGCAGTTCGACCGGACGGAAGCCATTATCGAATCGATGACGGCGAAGGAAAAAAAACGCCCGGAGATCATCAAGATCTCTCGCAAACGCCGAATCGCCAAAGGCTCGGGCACCAGCGACAATGAAGTTGGCAAACTGACGAAACAGTTCGGGATGCTTTCCAAGATGATGAAGCAGATGGGCTCGATGGGCGCGGGCGGCAAGATGGCCGCGGCGAAAGCGATGGCTGGTGGCATGGGCGGAATGGGCGGAATGCCTGGAATGGGCGGCATGGGTGTGCCCGGGTTCTCGATGAAAAAATCGACGAAGTCTGGATCGAGTGGCGGCAAGAAACGCAAGCCAAAGGGCAAGAAGCGTCGATAAATATTGCGTACGAATTTTGATGAACGAACTTTGATCAGTGTGGAGAAACATGATGCCTTTGATTACACAGGGATTTGATGCAAATCGTATCGCACAGTTTGCAGATGAGCTATTTGATTTACCAGAAGCTCAAATGGCCAAGCCTCGCAAAGAAGGCGGGTGGTCGCGCAAGCAAATCCTCGGGCATCTGATCGACAGCGCGAGCGTGAATCACCAACGAATCATCGAAGCGCAGCTCACCGGCTCGATCTATTTCACAGGCTACGCCCATCAGCAATGGGTTGAGTTGCAAGGCTACCAAGAGATGGACTGGGAAGAGATTGTCACACTCTGGTGCGCATTCAATATGCAACTCTGCGCCATTGTTGAACGAATCCCGGAAGAAGCGATCGATAAAATGCATGTCGATCACAGCTATCACGAAACAGCATTCAACGAACTCTCAGCAGACGAACCATCGACACTTGGCTATCTCATTGCGGACTACTTCGAGCATGTAAAATATCATCTAGCTCAGATTCTTGCGGTGTAATTAAGATGAAAAACCTTATCGAACCGGAGAAACTTGGGCTACCCGAACTTATCGCAATGGGTGTAGGCGGGATGATCGGCGGGGGTATTTTTTCTATACTCGGGATCGCGGTTGGGATTTCGGGGAAAGCGACGCCTTTGGCCTTTGCGCTTGGTGGGTTGATCGCGATGCTGGCGGGGTATTCGTATGTCCGGCTTGCCCTTGCGTACCGAGACGACGGGGCGAGTTTCACATATCTCATGCACGCATTTCCGAAGCGCCCCAATATCGCAGGCATCGAAGGATGGATCGTCATTGTTGGGTACATTGGCACGCTCGCGTTGTACGCCTTTACCTTTGGGGCGTATGGATCCAACCTGTTGGGGTCGAACGATCCTGTGGTCCGGATGGTGCTCTCGACCGGGGTGCTGTTGTTTTTTATGGGCGTGAACCTGCGGGGCGYGAAGTCATCAGGGCGGACTGAGGATCTGATTGTTTATACCAAAATCATTTTGCTCACGCTCTTTGCGATCGCGGGGATGCGATCGGTGAGTTCGGAGCATGTGTTCCCGGTGTTTGATCGCGGCGTGAGTTCTGTGTTCATCGCGGGCGCGATGGTATTTGTGGGGTTCGAGGGATTCCAGTTGATTACCAATGCGATATCGGTGATCCATAACCCGGAGAAGAATGTACCACGAAGCATCTATGGATCGATCATTATCACTACGATGATCTATCTCAGCGTGGCGTTTGTGGCGATCGGGAGTATGAGTGCGTCTGAGTTGATCGAAGCAAAGGAATATGCGTTGGCGGTGGCGGCGGAGCCTGTGATGGGCAATGCCGGGCGGGTACTCATCGGCGTGGCCGCGCTGCTTGCGACTTCATCGGCCATCAACGCAACAGCATTCGGCGCATCGCGGATGATGTCACAGATGGCAACCCAGAAGATGATGCCTAAAGCATTTTCGTTCCGTTCGCGCGAGCACGATGTACCGGTCATCGGAATTATTACCCTTACGGTATTGGGCATCGCGTTCACGACGCTCAACTCGCTCGATACCATCGCAGCCTTCTCGAGTCTCACTTTTTTGCTTGTCTCGCTTGGTGTTGGAATCGCCAACTTGAAGTTGCGAAAGACAACGGGTGCAAAGGCTTGGATTGTGATCAGCGGGATCGTCGTGGTTGTTGTGACGATCGGATTGCTGATGAGTTATATGTGGAAGAGCGAACGAGACACACTGTATTCGATCGGAATTCTCTACGGCGGGGTCATTGTTGCTGAGTTTGCATTCAGCAAGCGACGAYTGATCTTTCGAGATACGAAATCCTGAAACATGATTAGTTGTCGATTGGAAGTGGATCGGCGGCTCTTCCTTCGGCCCAGTCTTTGAAGCGGGGCCAGAAGATTTCTTGGATCAGTATCTTCACGCATGCCGCGATTGGGATCGCGATGAGCATGCCGAAGATGCCGAAGAGGGCACCGCCGGCGAGGGATGCGAACAGGATGGTCGGCGTATCCATGCCAGTGCTTTTGCCTTGAATCTTTGGGGTCAGAACATAATCGTCGATGGCTTGGCCGAAGAAGTAGAGGATTGTTGGTGCGCCGATGACCCACCAGATTTCGCCTCGGAATCCGCCATAGCCTTGAAGCCACAGCAGCGAGACCGCGATGGGCACGCCGACGAGTGCGAGGTAGGGAACGATCGACAAGAATGCAACGATCGGCCCGAGGATAAAGGCACCGGGGACACCGATGACAAAGAAACCGATCGAGAAGATTATGGCTTGAATAAACGCGATCGTGATTCGGCCTCGGATAAAACCAGAGATCACCCGATCGAATTTTACGAACAGGATGATAATGTTGCCTCGGTTTTTATCCGGGAGCATCTTTGATCCGAACTGTTGAAGCCCGACCCATTCGGTTGCGGTGAAGAAGAAAAAGAACGCGGTGATGAAGGCCATGAATCCGAGCCCGAAGATGGCACCGATCATTGATAGGATCGTGTTGGCTGCCCCAACACCCACCCCGGCTGCGGTCTCGGCGACGCGATCGCTGTTGAGGGTGACCCATTCGATCGCGGTGTTGCAGGCTTTGCCGAAGGCGTTGTCTTTGGTTTGGGATTTACGGATCTGCTGCTCGATCCAGATCCAGTTGTCGGCCTTGGATCGCTGGGGTTTGATCGCTTTGCCGGCCTTATCGAGGGTGATTGTCGCAACCTTGGCGGTCGGGTCGATCTGGGTGCGGAGATACTCGACGGCTTCTTCTTCGGTTCCATTCCGCGCATGATACACATGCCCGATATTGTCGACGGTTGTGGTACCAATGGTGACCAACTGACCAACCGCAAAGGCGGAGCCGATGACGGCGGGTAGCCCGACGAACACGACCATGCCCGCAATAATGCCGATGACCGATGTTCGACGCGAAAGGCTAAACTTTTTCATCAGCCACACGATGACGGGCTCGAAGAGATACGCGAGCAAGATCGCGATGAGCAAAGGCACGGTAACGACTGAGATGCGTTGGCCGATGAGGAAGATGGCGAAGATGCCCAGCCCAAGGAGCACATCGCGGACGGGCTGCATGTGCCAGAGGTGCAATGAGGCCCAGGCAGGTGATGATTTGGTGTCGTTTGTTTTTTGATCAGCCATGCGATAAGCATAGCAGGAAATAGGCTTTTCTGCGGCTTGATCGGTGCCGTGGTTAAAATCTCGAAGAGATTTCTAACCACGATCTTGGAAAAATAAAGAGCCGTCGAGCATGGTTAGAAATCTCTTCGAGATTTTAACCATGGCACCATATGGCTTGTGTTGTTTAGGATTCGAGGATCGCTGGGCGGGTGGTTCTTGCGGGATCGGAGAAGACATCGTCGAACTCGTAGATCCCCTCGAAGTCTTCGATGGTGTCTTCGTCGGTAGTGCGCATCAATCCAAATTCGACCATCGCGAAGATGATGTTGCCGAAGTCGCGGGTGTAGTGGATGCCCCACTTGTTGAGGACGGATTTGGCGAGCATGCCGTAGCGGTCGATGGCGTAGTCTCGCAGCCCGATGCAGAGTTCTCGGCCACAGACATGGCGGGAATCTTCGACGAGTCCGAGTTCGAGCATGGTTTGGTCGGCGGGGTTGCCATGAACCATCTCGACGGTGTGTGCAAGCCCATCGCGGATAAACCCGAAGCACGCGGGCGAATAGCCGCCRGCTTGGTYCATGATATCCTTGAGATCGATTTGTACTTCACTGCTCATAACACACACTCACTGGGCTTTTTTCGTGCATGAAACGATATGCACGGAATCTGGCCGACGAAGGATATCCCTACAAACTCATTCGGGAATACAAAGCCCTTCTCTTGATCTTTTCGTACGCGGGCGGGGGTTGGATGCAGGAATCTGGAGGAGAATGGGGTTGTAGGTGGCAAGATGGGGAGAATAGGGCAAAAAGCTCAACTACATTTTACTTGATCGTGAGTAATACTATCCTCAGTTCATCATCCTGATCTATTGGTAACCAATCTACAGATTCGATGAATTCGCCCGGCTCAAGTGAGTCGTACAAAGTTGAATAACACATGAATCTGTACGGCGACGGTACTTTGCGTTCGTAGGCGAGAATGAGATACTTTTCATGAACTACTGCGGATGCATCTTTGTAAGCCCGTTGTGTGTCTCGCGAGTCGTCAAACAACTGTCTGACACATTTGTCAAACTCTGACTTATTCTTGGTGCTCGCTCCACCTTTTCGGTTTCCAATTGAACCATCGAGTTTCATGCTCCTTCTGTGAAGGTAATACTTGAACTCAATCAACACATTGCGATCAGGAAACTTGACAAAGACATCCACAAAATTCCACTCTACTTGGCACCGAACGGAGTGATCCTCTTTGCAAAGCTGCTCGATAAAAAATGAACGAAAAATAGACTCATTTGTGTTTGATAGCTCTACACACTTTGAGTGTTCGATGAATGCTGCTTTGGAGTTTTGGAGTCCTGAAATGATTGCTTGTTTTTTCATATGCTCTTTCTCTCTTGCAAAAACACCCACTCCGGCGGCTTGGTGCTTTGCATCGCGCCTGCCCAGGAATCTTGGCACCCGGCTTCAATCGGTACCGCGATCAAACCCAATGGGTGATTGCCAGCGGCGAGGGTGAAACCGGATTCGTCGAGACCTAGGGCATTTGCACCATTGGTGGTGGCCATTTGGAGGAGGCGTTTGGGATCGGTTCCGTCGCGGCGATGGAGGAAACGCATCTCGTCGAGGATAGAGATCCTGTCAGGGGTGTCGAGGTTGACGATGGAGTCGGTACCGAGGCATACATTCACACCGGCGGCGAGCATGTCTTGGTAGCGATGTGGGCCGAAGTGTTGGTGGGCGGCGAAGTAAGCCGAGCCTCTGGGGCAATAGGCGACGGAGGTTTTCGTCGCGGTGAGGATTTCGATCGCGGCGTCGGTGGCGTCGTTGACATGAGCAACGAGGTGTGGCGATTGTTTGAGTACATCAGCGAGGTGTTCGACGGGGTGGTTGTCTTTGGCGATGTGGTCGAGGATTGAATCTTGCCAKAYGCCRAAGCGTTCGAGGAAGGTGCGTTGTGGGCCGGTGCCTTTGGCGATGAACTCGTGTTCTTCGGGGGTCTCGGCGAGATGGGTGCTTAGGGGCATGCCATGCTGTTGGGCGATGGTGGTGACCTGTTGATAGACAGGCAACCCGACAGTGTACGGGGCGTGTGGCTGGAACCCGATGGTGACGCCGGAGTGTTTGAGGGCATCGAGTGATTGGGGGTGGGTGTTGGTGAGGTAGTGCTCGATTTTTTCGATGACTGATTCTTCGGTTTTGCCGATGCCAAAGAACTCGAGATAGGAAGTGCCGAGCATTGGAGAGGCTGCAAGTTCGTGGGCGGGTGCGTCGGTGATTCGCCCACTCGGTGCGCCAGCGATATCTCCCACTGCGATGGTGCCGCCGGCGAGGGAAGCCTCGATGCCTAGACGAACGGCATCTCGGATATCAGCATCTTCTTGCTTGCGATTGGTTCGGATGTGATCGATCCATTTCACAAAGCCTTCGTTGGGATCATGGGCGACCGGCCCGATGTGGGTGAGATCGAGGTGCGTATGTGCATTGACCAACGCAGGCATGATGACCCGATCGCGSARKGTRATCTCWRKCRTCGAGTTTGAGAGTTCGCCGGACGCTATCTTGGTATCGATCTCGGCGTGACATCCGATAGCGATGATTTCGTACCCGGTTTGGGTWGGCTTGAGGACGATCGAGCCGGATTCAATCATCCCGTYTGTTGGGCACGCGATGGCGGTGGCGTTGAGCCGAAGGATGTGGGATGGAGTGGCTGAGTTCGTTGAAGTTGGTGACTGATTTGTGCACAGGAGCGCATCTACTTGATACGGAACCTGTTGGAAAGATGATTGAGGGGTGTCGGTGGGCATAGGCGCAGATTGTACGGCATGAAAGCACAATAAGGGTGATGTTTGCCCGCCGAGATCTACTCAATACGATATCATCCTGATATCATCGCAAAGGACAAACAACCCCACACTCGCCCGACCGGCGAGTGTCAAAGTAGACCAGGAGCAGACTATGAAAATCACCACTCTCACCATGCCAGGACGCAAAGTTGCCCTGAGCGCCGTTCTGATCGCAGCTGCGGGATTGACCACCGGGTGTGTCAGTCAGCAGGAGTTCGACAAGCTCTACGAGACCAACATGTCCCTGCGGAGCCAGAACCAAGAACTCACCAACATTGTGGGCTCGGCCGAATCGACCAACACCCAGCTTCAAGGCTCGGCTGGCGATGCACAGGGCGTGATCTCTCGGCTGCAATCTGAGAACTCAACACTCCGCGGCGCATTGGCCAACTCACAAAGCTCATTCGTCAACCTCGAAGACCGGATGAACTCGCTTCAAATCGTGCATCTTGATGCTGCGACCGATCGAGCACTGTCTGAGCTTGCGAGCCAGTATCCTGGCATCATCAACTATGACGCCGATCACGGGATGCTGAGATTTGTTTCGGACATGACCTTTGGGTCTGGTTCAGATTCGGTCCAGGCATCCGCTGGCGATTCGCTCAAGAAGCTCGCCGATGTCCTCAACTCGGGCTCGGCTGGTCAGTATGACATCCAGATTGTTGGGCATACTGACAACGAACGCCCAAGCTCGAACACGAAAAAGCGTCACCCATCAAACATGCACCTCTCTGCCCATCGCGCGATCGCAGTACGAGCTGCACTCGGACAATCGGGTGTTGATTGGAACAGGATGTCGGTGACTGGCTGGGGCGAAAATCGCCCGCTGGTTTCCAACAACAAGGGCAAAGGCACCAAGGCCAACCGCCGAGTTGAGATCTTCCTTGTGCCTTCGACAAACACAGGCGTAGATTCTGCATCATCTGCTCAACCGGCAGCAGCACAACTGGCACCCGTCAAGATCACTCGTCCGAAGATTGATCCGACCAAGTAAACGATTCATTCGATACAAACAAACCGCGTGACCCATGGGTCACG
>NVSM01000048.1 GCA_002401225.1 bacterium | reverse complement strand
AAGGAGCCCGGAGCAGGCGTTCCATGAATCGCACGGGAAGGCGACGAGCCGGGGGCGCCCAGTCTTGAAGATGTGCTTGGACAGAATGGAGAGTTCGCGCGCGCGATGGGCGACGAATCTTTTGAGATCGGGCGTGTCGCTTTGGATGTCAATGTTCTGGTCTGTGT
This sequence comes from bacterium, assembly GCA_002401225.1. Taxonomy (GTDB): domain Bacteria; phylum Planctomycetota; class Phycisphaerae; order Phycisphaerales; family UBA1924; genus UBA1924. The sequence continues at coordinate 18,426 of NVSM01000048.1, read as the reverse complement.
GATACGCCACGAGCGGCCTCCTCGCGTTGATCATATCGCATGTTGATCTGAAGAATGAGTATTTGCGGTGCATTCAATCCCAAAGCGACGATGCAACCGCGTTGGTGTCTGGCGCGATGAGCGATGCGTTGTTGTTCGCTGGCGTATTGACCTTTGTGGTGATGCGATGGGCTGCGAGGATTCCTGGGTATGCTGGTGTGAGTAGATCGCGCAGTTCGCGGGGTTCTGTTGTTCGATCGAACCATTGGTTGATTGATTCGGGTTCGATGATGACAGGCATCCGATGGTGGATCTCGGAGATGAACTCGTTTGCTGCGGTGGTGATCAGGGAGAATGAATCCACTTCGCAGTGCCCATGCTCTGGGTCAAGCCATGTGTCGTACACGCCTGCGAGAAATATGGGCATGTCGTCAGCGCGATGGATATACCAAGGCTGCTTTGATTTTGTGCCGGGAATTTTTTGCCATTCATAAAACCCAGAGATCGGGAGCAAGCATCGGCGAGAGCGGTAGACATCGCGATAGGCCGGTTTGGCGGTGATGGTCTCGCTGCGGGCGTTGATCATTGAGCTCGATCGAGATCGGTCTTTGGCCCATGATGGGATCAGTCCGAAGTGGGCTTGGGTCATCGCGATGCGTCGGCGTTTTCCATCAACGCCGGGCGAATGGATGACGGTTGCGTATTGGGTTGGTGCGGTGTTGTATGAGGGGGTGTAGTTTGCTGCGAAGAGTTCGATGAGTTGATCATCGAGCCCTGCACCTTGGTTGAGGATGCGCTCGATGTGTTCGAGGTCTTCGAGTTGGAATGTTTGAGCGAATCGGCCACACATGAACAATGGTATGCAACGGGGAGGATTGTGTTATTTGGTTGTGAGGCTTTGAATCGAACCGGTATGGAGTTTCTCAATATCCGATGATGAGCCCGCCAGCCAGAGATTGATAATGTCATGCCAAGCAAAGGGCATCATGAGTTTTTTCCACACTGTTGGCGTGTTGGAGGAGATGGACTTGTAGAGGCCTGGGGTGTTGAGCAGGCGATGGGTGGCGTCTGCGATCGAGGCAGGGTCGCCAGCCTTGAACATGACGCAGCTTTGTTCGTCTTCTAATACAGGGGTGAACATCGGATGGTCTGATGCGATTAATGGGGTGCGTGTTGCGAGGGCTTCGAATATCGTGTGCGGCAATCCTTCAGGATAGGTCGGTCGGCTTGGGACAATCACCGCATCGTGTTCGCGCATCAGGGCGATGACTTGTGCGTTTGTTTGTCGGCCTAAAAGTTGGACATTGTTGTTGAGGCCTAGGCTGTCAATGCGTTGGTCGAGTGTTTGCTGATGATCGCCGACGATGGTGAGTGTGGCTTTGATGCCTTTATTGTTGATGAGCGGGAGCGCGTCGAGGACATCGAAGATGCCTTTGGCGTGGGAGACCACGCCAACATAGATGATGCGGATCTGCGATGGTGTTTGTGGAGTTTTCTTGGGGGCGAACTGATCAGGTGTGTAGGCGCGGGCGTAGTCGTAAGGGATCACCTTTGAAGGGTTGACGCCGATCGAGCAGAGCGATCGAGATGCGTTGAGATTATGATTCGAGACAATCTCGATGCGCGGATCATTGAGTGTGCGGACCAGACGGCGTAGGCGGAATCGTTCGCGGATGGAGGGTTGATTGAAGGAGTCGGCAAAGATCGGGAGGACCTTGGAGCCGATGGATACACCAAGCTTGATTAGTTCTGTTCGGGGGGCTCGAATGATCAGGTGTGTGGGATTGAGTAATTTGATCAGATCAGCAAGGGTTTGATTGCCATTGGGAGCGTGTTCGTCGAGTCCAATAGCGCGGACGCCATTGGATAGAATCGTGTCGTAGGAAGCAGTCCGGGTGCAGATCACGATGACCTGGGCATGTTCTGAAACAAGTTCTGCGACGCGTTCTACGGAGGAGCGTTGGTTGCTGTAGGTTTCGTCGTTGCCAGCGTCGAATCGCTCGACAGCTTCTTTAAAATCACCAGCTTGTACAAAGACGATGCGCATGGAGTCCCCTGTGATCGAATATTCTCGATTCGCGAGCAACATCATTGGCAAACTGATCCTTGAGGAAGCCTCGAAATGTGAATTAGGCAGGAAATAACAGTGATCTTCATGAGCAGAAGCATGTTTTTGCTTGCGGTAGCGATTGGGTCGATGGTAGAGTGTGAAGCGAGGCGTGTGTCTTGTTGGATAGGCTGAAGACTTGTGAGGTTCGGAAAATGAGTCGAAAATGGATCGTGCTGTTGTTGCCAATTACTCGCCTGGAACTGCCCGGGTGGGGGTGGTGTGTAACGCGCATCGGCAAGATGGGCTATGAGCACGATGCTCTTTGGGTTGATGAGCCGGCGCGGGTTATTCGAGGCAAGTGGCATGGGTATTTGATGAAGCTCGACATGACCAACTGGTCTGCTCGTCATACTTATTTTCTAGGGCGGTACTACGAGTTGCACTTGCAGCTGCTGCTCAATCAACTCGTCAAGTCGGGCGATCGCGTGATTGATATCGGTGCCAATATTGGAATGATCACGCTTCACGCGGCTCATCTTGTTGGGGCTGATGGGCAGGTTGAGAGCTTTGAGCCCAACCCTGTGTGCCAGAAGCAGATCCAAGAAGTGATCGAGATGAACGGGATCATCCAGATTAAACTTCACCCGTTTGGCTTATCAGATGCAGAGGCTGAGCTTCAACTCAAGCAGAACCATACGCACACGGGGATCGGAACATTCGCCGAGATGGATGATGCCGAGGTGGTGGTGAGTACAACCGCGTTGGTCAAGAAAGGCGATGATGTTTTTGCGGACGATACTGATCGCACGCCGATCTTGATCAAGATCGATGTCGAAGGGTTTGAGCTTCGCGCACTCAAAGGCTTAGAACAAACCATTACAAGATGGAAGTGTGATGTGGTGATGGAGATGAACAACAATCATCTTCAACGCGCAGGCACCTCGACGCGCGAGGTGGGCGAGTTTATGGTTGGGCTTGGGTATCGAGCGTTTGATGTGCGAATCAAGAAGAAGCTGATTCGGTATGGGCTTGATCTGGTTGCGGTAGATTCGATCGAGGGCCTTGATGATTGTCGAGATGTGCTTTGGACGACCAAGCCTGGTGATCCGCTCTGTTGATCCGGTTCTATTGATTATTGATCGCGGCATCGACGGCTTGAGCAATTCGTGTGCGGAAACTGATTGTCTCATCAGTTACAAGATCACGAACCCGGTTGCAAGCATTGCATTTGGCGAGGTAGAGATCGGTGTTTTCGTGAAGCGTTTGTACAGCGTGGGCTATATCTTTGGGATCGCTCGGGCGGACTCCTATTGCGGCATCTTCGAGCAGGTCTAAGGCTGGGACCACGGTTGAGACAATCGCAGGGCGACCCAGAATCGCGCCTTCGAGGGGGAGCTTGGCGAGCCCTTCATTAAAGGTTGCACGCGTTGGGGTGATGGTCACAAAGCACTTGGTGATTTCTTGGATAAGCGTTGCGCGATCGACCTGCCCGAGGAAGGTTGTTGCATGATCGAGCCCGAGATCTTGTGCAGTCGCCTGATGATTTGCAAGGGCTGGTCCTTCGCCAGCGAATACCCAGTGGTAGGTGTTGGGTTGATCATCTTCGAGTATTTTGGCAGCATGGAGGATGTCGTCGATGCCTTTGTGTGTTTGGACACGCCCTGCAAAGAGGATTCGGCGTGGGAGATCGTTGCTTGGCGATGAGCTGGGCATGCTGGCGAGTTCATATTGAGGCACATGCACCGCGACTCGATCAGGGGGCAGCTTCCAGAGTTGAAGAACCTGATTGCGGATTTCGTCCGAGACAGCGACAACGCGGGCGATCCGCTTGCGGAGAAAGCGGGCGGAGTTTCGTAGGATGATCCCTCGAAGGCCTTTGGGTGCTTCTTGGCCTCGGATCCAGAGGGTGTTGTGGAGGCTGATGACGATCGGCTTGCCCGAGAACATACTCGCGGCGAGATATCCCAGCGGGTGCATGCCTGTGGCGCAGATGATCAGATCGACATGGAGTCGTTTGCTCAGGCGTGCAAGTTTGTAGCCATAGCGGATTTCTTCGACAAAGAAGTGCAAGCCTTGCTTTGTTGGCTTTGGGAACGGGAGGACACTTATTTGTCCTCGTCGCAGGGGTTGACAGGGGTTGTTTGGGAAGCAGAACAGCCTCCAGTTTCGTTGGTGGGCGAGGGTGTAGATCTGGGCGGAGTAGGCCTGGGCCATAATGCGTGTGTCAGCTTGTTCGCTTGCCCATCGTTCGAGTGTTTGGGCGACATCGCCGCTCCCTGCTGCGAAGAGTATTCGCTTGCGTGTGCTGGCAGATGGTTGAGGGCTCGCTTTGGGCAAATGGGACTCCCGGATGGGCAATAGATGCCTTGTCTCATTGTCGGCGGTGAATCGGCGGATGCTGAAGATTTGGTTGAGAAATGGTCGGACATTGGGATTTGGGGATCGGAATCGAACACCACGATCTGGGATACCGGGCCTAGACTCCTCGATCATGGGAAATGAACAGAAAAAATCTACAGGTGCAGCGGATAACCATCTGCCAATTAATCGATATAACGCCCAGATGGCCCAAGATATCGAGCTTCGTTGGCAGCAATGGTGGCAGGACCAAGGCACTTATGTTCAGCCCAATCCAGGCGAGGATGGGTTCGATGCGTCGAAACCCAAGTATTTTTGTATGGATATGTTCCCGTATCCGTCGGGAGCCGGCTTGCATGTCGGGCACCCGGAAGGGTACACCGCGACCGATATTATCTGTCGATATAAAAGGATGCAGGGGTTCAATGTGTTGCATCCGATGGGGTGGGATGCGTTTGGATTGCCTGCCGAGCAGTATGCGATTCAGACTGGCGTGCATCCTGAGGTGACGACGAAGACTGCGATCGATAACTTTCGTCGCCAGCTTCAGCGGTTTGGTTTTTGCTACGACTGGACGCGCGAGTTTGGGACGATCGACGAGGATTACTACAAATGGACGCAGTGGATCTATTTGAAGGTGTACCACTCATGGTTTGATGTCGAAGCTGACGACGGCAAGGGCAGGGCTCGTCCGATCAATGATCTGATCAAAGACTTCATCAGCGGCGAGCGACCAGTGAAGTTGAATCCGCACGCGGTGGAATATACGGGTGCGGGCGATCTGCCCGATGGCACCGATGCTGGACCTTGGGATACGCTGGACAATGAAACGCGCAAGGCTGTGGTCGATTCATATCGTTTGGCGTATTTGTCGCAGCAGACCGTCAACTGGTGCCCGAAGCTGGGCACCGCGTTGGCCAATGAAGAGGTGAAGAATGGATTGTCGGAGCGCGGGAGTTTTCCGGTGTTCCGCAAGCCTTTGCGTCAGTGGATGTTCCGAATCACAGCGTACTCTGATCGTTTGCTCGATGGCTTGAAGGATTTGGATTGGCCCAACTCGACCAAGACCCAGCAGGCCGAGTGGATCGGGAGATCTGAAGGCGCGGAGGTTGGGTTCCCAATTGTTTTGAGCGGCGGGATGGATATGGGCGAGACGCTTCGTGTCTTTACCACGCGCCCAGATACCATTTATGGTGCGACCTATATGGTCGTCGCGCCCGAGCATGGGTTGGTCGAGATGGCGGTGGAGTTCGCAGGCGAAGAGTTGGATGTCAACCGTCTTGAAGAGTATGTCGCATGGGCATCAAACCGTTCGGATATCGAACGCCAAGAGAACAAAGAAAAGACAGGGGTTTTCTTGGGGATGCATGTTCGCAATCCGCTGACCGAAGAACTCATCCCGGTGTGGACTGCGGACTATGTCATGATGAACTATGGCACCGGTGCGATTATGGCGGTGCCCGGGCAAGATCCGCGCGACTGGGACTTCGCCAAGAAGTTCGATCTGCCGATTGTTCGTACCGTGACGCCGCCGAAGGATTTTAAGGGCGATGCGTATACCGGCGATGGCCCGGCGATGAACTCGGGAATGCTCGACGGGCTGATGATCGACGATGCTAAGGCCAAGATTATCGAATGGATGAGCGAGCAGCAGATCGGTGCTAAGCGGGTGAACTTTAAGCTCCGCGATTGGTTGTTCTCGCGTCAGCGGTATTGGGGCGAGCCGTTCCCGATTGTGTTTGATGATCGCGGGAACCATCATGGCGTGGGTGTTGAATCGTTGCCTGTGCGTTTGCCGCCTTTGGCGGACTATCAGCCTGTGGAGTCCGACACGCCTCAGCCTTTGTTGGCCAAGGCGACCGATTGGGTGCATACGACCGCGGGCGAAGCCGGTATTGACGGGATGCATCCTGATTCGAAGGTGACGCGCGAGACCAACACGATGCCCGGGTGGGCGGGGAGCTGTTGGTACTACCTGCGGTATTGCGATCCGAAGAACTCAGAGAAACTCATCGGCGACGCTGCCCAAGACTATTGGATGGGCGAAGGCGGCGTAGATCTCTACATCGGCGGCAACGAGCACGCGGTGTTGCACTTGTTGTACGCCCGGTTCTGGCACATGGTGCTGTTTGATCTCGATGTCGTCAAGAGTGCCGAGCCATTTCGCAAGTTGTTCCATCAGGGGATGATTACGAGTCATGCATTCCAACGGACAAATAAAACGCTTGTGCCAATCGACGAGGTTGAAAACCGAGGCACCGAAGAGAAGCCGGCGTACTTTGAAACAGCGGAGAACACGCCGGTGGATCGCATCGTTGCCAAGATGTCCAAGAGCCTCAAGAATGTGGTGAACCCGGATGATGTCATCGAGGAATATGGCGCGGATACATTCCGGCTCTACGAAATGTACATGGGGCCATTGGAGGCATCGAAGCCTTGGAACACGCGCGATATCATCGGGCTCTATCGCTTGGTGCAGAAAATCTGGCGGCTGTGTGTTGATGAAACTTCTGGTGAACTCAAGTTTGCTGATGTCGCCGATGACAAGGCCGAGAAGCAGCTCCATCGCATGATCGCCAAGGTCGGCGATGATGTCGAGAAGCTCAGCTTCAACACCGCGATCGCGGCGATGTTCGAGTTTGTCAATGTSGCCAAGGYGYTMACCAARGATCAGATGGATCGGTTCGTCCGCGTCATCGGCCCRTTCRYGCCTCATGTCGCYGAAGAACTCTGGCACAAGYTSGGCAACGARACTTCGGTTGCGRTTGCCGASTGGCCRAGCTWTGAYRARGCGATGYTGGTYGATGACGAGATCGAGATTCCGATCCAGATCATGGGCAAGGTTCGTGCAAGGCTTCATGTCTCGCCGGATACCAGTCCTCAGCAGCTCGAAGAAATGGCATTGGCCAACAGCAGGATTCAAGAGTTGATCGAAGGCAAGACCGTCCGCAAGGTCGTCGTCGTCCCCGGTCGGCTTGTCAATATTGTGGCGAACTGAAATCATACACGAGATTCAAGATGACCAACCAATACGATACTTATACCTCGCCGCTCGCCGCTCGCAATGCATCGCCTGAGATGTGCAAGATCTGGTCGCCGAGGCATAAGTTCACGACCTGGCGGAAGATCTGGCTGGCCGTCGCGGAGGCCCAACAAGCGTGCGGCCTCAACATCACCGACGAACAACTCGACGAGATGCGGGCGCACCTTGARGTGACSGATGAGGATATGGARCTSGCWGCCAAGTAYGAACGCGAGYTGCGCCATGATGTGATGGCCCATGTGCAYGCGTTCGGTGATCGMTGCCCCAAGGCACGCGGGATTATTCATYTGGGGTGYACGAGTCAGGATGTGGTGTGTAATGGAGACATTCTGGCTCAGCATGCGGCGCTGAATCTGTTGGATAAGAAACTGCATGCTGTTGTTTTAGCAATTGGAACGGTTGCAGAGAGAACCAAATCAATTCCTACGCTTGGTTTTACGCATTATCAGGCTGCGCAACCAGTCACGGTGGGGCGTCGCTTGATTCAGTATGCATATGAACTGCTCCAGTCAGGCGAAGAACTATGGCGAATGCAAGCGACATCTCATTATCTTCGCGGCATGAAAGGGGCGACCGGAACTCAGGCGTCGTTTTTGGCATTGTTTGATGGTGATGCAAAAAAAGTGAGCAAGTTTGAGATGAAGTTCTGCAAGCTGATTTCTGGCGGTGGAAAGTTCGCTGGGGCAGTCCCTCATCCTCTCACTACACAGACTTACCCTCGCATGATGGATGCAAAGATGCTTGCTTCCCTTGCTTTGATTTCTTCGGTCCTTCACAAGATGGCTACCGACATCCGGCTCCTCTCCAACCGTAAAGAAATCGACGAACCATTCGGTAAAAACCAGATCGGTTCGTCGGCGATGCCTTACAAACGCAACCCGATGAAGTGCGAACGCATCTGTGGGTTGACTCGGTTTGTCATGAATCTTGTTGGGAATGCGTATGACACCGCCGCGACGCAGTGGCTCGAACGCACGCTCGATGATTCGTCGAATCGGCGATTGTCATTGCCAGAGTCGTTCTTGGCCTTGGACGGTGCGCTCGATCTGATGCACACGGTTGCATCGGGATTGATTGTCAATGAGGCGATGGTCAAGCGGAACCTGATGGCTGAACTCCCGTTCATGGCAACGGAGAACATCATGATGGAAGCCGTCAAGCTTGGGCGTGATCGACAGGATGTTCACGAAGCGATCCGCGTGCATTCGATGGCGGCCGGTCAGGTCGTCAAGCAAGAGGGCAAGGATAATGATCTGCTCGAACGCTTGAAGGATGAGCCGTTGTTGGAAGGGATCGATATCGATTCCCATCTCGATCCGATGGCCTACATCGGGCGCAGTGTCGAACAAACCGAACGGTTCATCAAGGAAGTGGTCGAGCCGATGCGTGAGCGGTACAGCGACGAACTCGATTCACTCGGCAGCGCAGACCGCGGGGTTTGAGTATTCTTGGTAGAACCGGCTTCCAGCCCGTTTCTTATTCTCAGAAGTGGCATACAGAAAACGGGCTGGAAGCCCGTTCTACCAGAGAGTGTCAGTCATCGTCGTCGAGTGTGCCGGTTGCAAGTGCATACACCCAAGGCATCCACATGGTGACGAAGGTAATCGCAAAGAGGAAGAAGGCGATCATAAACTCGCCCACGCCACACGCTGCGCCGATGGCGGCAACAACCCAGATCGAGGCGGCGGTGGTTAACCCGCGGACGGTGCGTTTGGAGTGGAGGATCGCGCCTGCGCCAAGGAAGCCAACGCCGGAGATGATGTAGGAGAGGACGCGGGTTGGATCGGCGCGGATGATCGCGTCGTTGTCGGCGGTGGCGATGAGTTGTTGTCCGATGAGCGTGAAGGCTGCGGCTCCGGTGCCGATGAGGACCATTGTGCGGATGTCGGCGGGTTTGTCGGAGCGTCTTCGTTCCCAGCCGAGCAAGCCTCCGAAGCATGCTGCAAGGAGTAGGCGAAAGAGAACGGCGTACTTCTCCTGATCGGAGACATTCCAGTCGATGAGCTGGGCGAGTTGGAGATCAGAAATTGATGAGAAAACAAAGTGCATCCTCTATTGTCGCCTAGTTGGTGCCAAAATGCAAACTCAAAGGATGTATATTGATGTTGAGAAGGATGGATATTTGCAGATATTCAGAAGAGAAGGGAGTTCAAAGGCAAGCGTGCTGCATATAGAGTGCGAAAGAGCAGCTTGGGATTAGGTGAGCGATTCTGATTCGGCAGTACGCTTCGCTTTGAACTCTATCGCAACGCGCTCTTTGTGAACAAGGCGATTGCCTTGAATGATCGCAGTCCACTGTTCGTCAGAAAATGACTGMAKSSYKYKKWMGCMCRSWTMYCRWWCGNGMWRSKMTSSCGAAYRGGYNNCMAGTTWGRNATKRRTCKANGTTKATYTGGWWNTCSMNAGKWTYASGRNAKCRGCKNNGWTGYTTNAGCNGAYCKNTKKKRTACTCATTCCCTTTGCGACAAAGTGCAAAACTTCAAGTTCGCGCGAGGTGAGGGCGTTGAGTTGTGCCAGATTGGGGGTTGAGAGTACAGGGAGTTCGTTGTCAATTTCTAGGCGTGCATCGCATGGCGCATCTTTGATGATTGCCAAAACTCCGCGATGTCCAAATGCTTCTTCGTCTAAAGGGAACATTGTCGTGAGCACTCGCGAGTCAGCACTAAACTGATAGTGGCTGATGGGAATACCGGTTTTGATAACTTCTAGAGCCACTTTTTCCCGCTCAGCAGCTGCGCTTTTAGGCAGGACATCGTAAAGGGTTTTGCCCAGCATATCTTGGGCTGATTCAACACGATCAACGATTCGATAGAATGCTTTGGTGCACCAGAACATCCGTAGGTCTTCATCTCGGGCAATACACACAATCCCGGGGATTTGCTCCAAGATCTCAAAGTCATCTGGTCGGATACATCGGCATGGAGATGGATGGGCTATGGCAAGGTCCTATTCTGGGCTGAATGCAATTGGTCAATGAGGCTGATGATGMWCWKSNCRGTNTWCTCNNTSACTAYYGNTAMWGMWGAAAAACTATTTCAGGGTAAACACCCAAGATGAATTAAGTAAACGATCGTTATAAAACAGCTAAATTCGACCTATCAGAGGTTTTTGAGTTGCAAAAATAGTGTAAATTACCGCCTCTGGCAACTCACTCTGGGCAGCCGATTGAGTAGATCGTGAGGAAAAGGGAGATGTCAAAAAAGTTCAATATGCCGTCATGGGTGATATCTGCTGCGAGATCTTGAGCAGAGAATAGATTCAAGAATGCGGAGACATCGAAGAAGTTCAGAACGCCATCATCGTTGTAGTCGATTGGGCAACCAGCGGTCGATTCGCCCACAGCTCGGATCATCCATGCGCCCTGGAACGGGCTCGCGCCCATATGGAGGATGAAGGGTGATGAGCCGAGATCTTCGAGATTTGGTTTGGGGTTGTAGAACATCCAGCTTTCGTTGCCTGCGCTTGGTGAGTTGGGGTCCATCGATGCGGGATTGGCCCGTTGGAGGACATCCATGACGACAGCGACGAAGAACACGCCTTCGATTTGGGTGGGTGTGATGGGGTATTGAACAAACTCGCCAAACCCGGTATCCACCCATTGAACGGTTGTTGTCGAGAGCAGAATCGCATCTGTGGGGTCATGATCGTTGTTTGGATCAGCCAAGATGGCGAGGGTTACGATATCTGAGCCTGGAATACCATTGTCGTCTTCGATATCACCAAAGGAGACGGATATGTTGGTGATGTATTCGCCTCCGGGTTGGGTTTCGAAGGTGTTGAGCCAGGTCATGTTGGCATCGAACTGGGATGGACCAATATTGAAGGAGCCTACGCCGGTATCAAGGATGTAGTCGATTTGTTGGGCGTGGGCAGAGGATGCGCCAGCGAGGACGATTCCGGCTGTGATCAAGCGGAGTTGAGAAGAAAGTTTGGCTTGGGTACGGGTTGCGAATAATGGCATTGTGTGATCTCCTCGGGTGGAACAAATGAATGCAGAGGCGGGTTTGGATGAAAATTGTGAGCCTGCGGAATGATCATATGGGATCTTTCTTTCATCGCCAAGCTCAATTTCACCCAGAAACGGATACCCTACCCTATACTCGTCGTCACCGAAGCGTTTGAATTTTGCTTTGGTGCGAACCGATCGGCTAGATCGGACGAATAGATTTGACCCGGGTTGTGGTCCCGGTGGGGGTATCTCTGTTATTGAGATTACCTTGAATGAATACGAACTGAAGTCCCCGAACTACGAACGGGAGTTGTATATATGGCAGCCCGCACCGGAGCAAGCGTCGGCGTCGCCGTCACCATCACGATTCTTGGCGCAATGAGCCTTGCATTCTTTGTGACGACGATGGTCTTTTATGGCAACGCCCAGAGCGCCCAGAGCGATCTTGATGCAGCCAATGAGGATGTGAAACAGTTTGTTTCGCCTCAGGAGCGTGAGCATGCAGCGATCCGTACGATCCGCGATGAAGCATCGCGCGAACGCAAAACGGTTGTTGGTTATCTTGCGACCAATACAAGTGAGTTGATGCAAACGGTTGCAGGCGATTCATCAATGGGCATGGCCGAGCTGCGTGAGCGGCTCGCCGGGATCGAAGGCACCGAAGGGCTCTCGCTCTTTGGGCTCATCGAACTTCGCAATGACCAAATCAAACAACTCGACAAAGAACTCGAAGCTTCCGAGACTGCACGCCAAAGCGCGCAGGCAGCATCGCAAGCAGAAGCTCAGCGTGTCGCACAGATCGAGAGCGAGTTTGACGCAGCTGCTCAAGATATGCAAAGAGCGGTACGCGGGTATGGCGATTCCAACAAGCAGGTGCTTGATGGTGTTGAAGGCATTCAGAATAAGTATGGCCGGCAGATCGAAGGGCTCCGTAACGATTTCTCGTCGGGCACAAGCCGATTGCAGGCAGCCAACGATGAGCTCATTCAAGAGAACATCACGCTCCAAGATCAGATCCTTCGTTTGCTCGGCATGGGCAGCATCGCAAGCATCGCAGGGCTTCCAGAAGAAGCACTTGTCGATGGCTTGATCAATCAGGTCAACGCGATCGATAACGAAGTCATGCTCTCAATCGGTCGTGAGCAGAAGGCTGTTCTTGGGATGACCTTCGCTGTGTATGACGATGCGATTGATATCCGTGCGGATGAAAACGGTGAATATCCAGCAGGCAAAGCGGTTGTTGAGATCGTTCGTGTCGAGCAGACCTTCTCGCGTGCTCGCGTGATTCAGTCTTCAGCTGGTAACCCGATCGTTCGTGGCGATGTGATCGCCAACGCGATTTATGATCCAACCAAGACCTACAAGTTTGTGGTTGATGGCTTGTTCGACACCGATGGCGACGGCATCCACTCACGCTTTGAACGCGAAACACTCGAAGCGCTCATCGAACGCTGGGGTGGTATTCTTGTTGACGAGATCTCTGGCGATACCGACTTCGTGGTTCTTGGTGAGAAGCCAGTGCTTCCGCCTCAGCCAGGACCGGGCGCACCAGTCGCATCGATCCAAGAGTATGTCCGTCTTCAGCAAGAGATCCAACGCTATGACGACCTGATGAGCAAGGCTGAAGTCACTTCGATGCCTTTGCTCAATGCTAACCGTCTCCAAACACTCATCGGCGACTTCCCGAACTAAACTCGGGCTGATGCCAGGTGAGTTTTACAGACGGAGTCTTTGATGTCTAGGTTTGATCCGCGCCCACAGTTGAGCCCGATGCAGTCGATGGTTATTCAGCCTGCGATGTATACGGCTTTGCGTTCGCTCTTGATTGGTGCACATGCGTTGCCTTTGCCAACGGTCTTGCGCGGTGCCAAAGCGATTGGGCACGCCTTTGGCGATTCGAAGATGAACCGCAAGCGTGTCGGGCTCGCGATCGATCGGCTTGAAATCGCAATGCCTGAGCTTGACAGGGACCGACGCAAGGATCTTGTGCTTCAGAGTTATGAGCATCTCGCGATGCTGGCTGTTGAACTTGCGGTGATGCCAAGGTATCTGACTGAAGATGCGTGGACGGATTATGTCGAGCTCAGTTCGCTGGAGAATGTCATTCGGCCATTGATTGATGATGAGCCAACGCTCTTGCTCACCGGGCATTGCGGCAACTGGGAAACACTCGGATATACGATGGCCCTACTCGGATTTCGGATGCATGTGCTGTATCGTCCGCTTGATCTTCGCCCCGCAGACGCATGGCTTCGTCAGACGCGATCTCGGCGTGGGCTTGAGTTGGTCGATAAGTTTGGCGCGATGAATAAGCTGCCCGAGCTGCTCGCAGCTGGTGAGTCGGTCGGGGTTGTTGCAGATCAGAATGCGGGCGATCGGGGTTTGCAGGTTCCATTCTTTGGTCGGTTGGCATCGAGCTATAAATCGATCGGGTTGATGGCGATCAAGAACCGAGCAAAGATTGTCGTTGGCAGCGCAAGGCGGCTAGAGACCAATCCAAATGAGTCGGTGAAGCTCAAATATCGGATTGAGATCCATGATCGGATCGATCCTGAGGACTGGGAATCTCAGCCGGACCCACTTTTTTACATCACGGCGCGGTATAGAAGGGCAATTGAGCAATCAGTTCGCAATGCGCCGGAACAGTACCTGTGGATGCACCGAATCTGGAAGAGCAGGCCTCGCCATGAACGGCTCAATAAGCCGTTCCCAAAGAACCTGCGTGAGAAACTCGAATCGCTTCCTTGGATGACCACCGAGGAGGTCGAGGGGATTGTTGATCGCTCGGATCGGGACCGGGCGTATATGCTCGAGCACAACATCACCCATTTTAAGTAAGCATTACATCTGAGGGGACGACCATGAATGATGAACAAGTGAACGAACAAGCGAACGATCAAATCGAAGAGCAATCTGCAAGTCAGCCGATCCAGGTTGATAACAACATCGAACAAGAAGACGGGATGCTTCAAGATGTGCGGGTGTTGATTGTTGATGATGAGAAGGATGTGCTCGATGCGATTACGGTTGCGTTTGAATCGGAGGGTGCGCTCACGCTTACCGCGATGGACGGCGACGAGGCTGTTCGGATCTGCGAAGAAGATCCGCCAGAGCTTGTTATTCTTGACATGATGCTGCCCAAACGATCTGGGTTCTTGGCACTTGAAAAGATTAAGGGCAAGGAAAATTCGCCGATCGTGATTATGGTGACTGCCAATGAGGGCAAGCGGCATCAGGCGTATGGCGAGTCGTTAGGGGTTGATGCATATATGCTCAAGCCGGTGCCTTTGATGTTGTTGCTCAATAAGGCTGCGGACTTGCTCGATGCGAAGGATGAGGCGGATGGAATCCTTGAKSAWGACGAGKAKTWWWSNNGAMACCCRTRRYWSWGKCGKCYMKCCTNTNNCYTCTCTWTGGCTTCACGCAAAAAACGCATCTTGGTGATGATCAAACCTAAAGACGCTGAGGATATGCTCGCGGGGAACTTTCCATTGGGAACACCCAAAGAAGTGTGCAAAGCGTTGGCCCAGTTTAACACGGCAGCCGATGGCAGCGAGACCAAACGAATGGGCACGATGGTGCTCCATGGCCCTGGTTACACAGTTGAATATGCGATAGGGCACGATGAACTGATGCAGGCGATGGTGGTKGTGAACAACATGGACTTCGCTTGGCCGGTTTTGTCGAAGTTGTGCAAAGCCAACGGGTGGAAGATGCAAGATACCGAATCTGGGCAGATTTTCGGGTGAACTAACGATCTTGTTGAGCCGATAACTCGTATAGTCRAWGRMGSMATRAMNGTTTGSASMYKNTGMRNTGYYWSKMKMYSKSWRMKAWYATYYYSWWSAYRWWGSCNNAGGCACCGGCGAACACTTCGAGCTTGTACAGAAGATGGCGGACGATGCGCTGACCGATCACGAAGGCAAGCCTGTTCATCGTGTGCCGACGCTTCCTAATATTGCGGGCAAGTGGTCGGATATGAAAGAGAAGTCCATGCTGAGCAACAAGAACCTCGATCGGCTTGGGTTTACCAAGTATGAAAAACGAGGCGATGGATACATGGAACGCGTCGCGGGCAAAGAAGGCCCGAAGACAATTTCGCTGGATGATTAAATCGGTTTACACAAAACGATTCATCACTTCATCTGCAATGTCTTGTGCGCTCCGATCCGCAGCTTCAATCCAGATTGAGCCT
The DNA here is from genome assembly GCA_002401225.1 of bacterium. GTDB lineage: Bacteria > Planctomycetota > Phycisphaerae > Phycisphaerales > UBA1924 > UBA1924. The sequence continues at coordinate 2,852 of NVSM01000048.1, read as the reverse complement.
TCTCTGATGCGCAGGCGTTTCATCCAGGTGCGTTGGTTTTTGGCGAACCTTCGAGTGTCGATTTTGATGCGTTCGATGGCTTCGTTGAGTGTGCATCGCCCTTGGAAATGAACGATGAGTTGTTTGTAGCCGATGGCTTCGCGGGATTGATCGCCATAGGCATCGGCATCGAACAAGGCGCGGGCTTCATCGACGAGCCCGGCTTCGATCATGAGTTTGACGCGTTGATTGATGCGCGAGTTGATCAACTCTATTGGCCAATCAAGCCCGACAAGCACCGCTTGGGGGCGCGATGTTTTTTCATGCTCCCATTGTTTCTGAAGTTCGGTGATTGGGGTGCCGGTTTGGAGGTAGACCTCTAGCGCCCTGCGTGTTCGGCGGATATCGGCGCCGTCGATACGATCGGCTGCGTTGGGGTCGGCTTTGGTGAGCATTGCTCGACGCTCTGGTTGCGACATCGCTTCGACTTGCTCTTTGATTGCAGTGGTCGGTTCGGGCGATTCGAATAGCCCATCGAGGAATGATTTGACATAGAGGTTTGTGCCGCCGACGACGATGGGGGGCGAGCCTTTGGCTTGGAGTGTTTCGATGAGCGGGTTGGCGCGGTTGAGCCAATCGTGAACAGTGAAGCGGTCTTTGAGATCGGCGATGTTGATCAGGTGATGGGGGATGCTTTGCTGTTCTTCGATCGTTGGCTTGGCGGTGCCGATATTGAGATCGGTATAGATCTGATAGGCATCAGCGGTGACGACTTCGCCGGCGAATTGTTTGGCGAGTTCGACCGCGAGCGCGGTCTTGCCGCCAGCGGTTGGGCCGACGATCACAGGGTAGCGAGTGTTGGAAAGGTGTTGGTTCACGAAACGAGTGTAGAAGGGCTCGCTGAAGATTTCGCAGCGGGCAAGATGCCATACATGACCGAGACCGCACCGATCAATACAAACCAGAACCGCGAATCGAGCCCGGTGGTGAGTGTTTCGAGGCGCGAGGTATTCACAATCCGAGGCTCGAACACAACAGGGGTTGGCTCAAGAAACTCGAAGAGTTGTGGGTCGGCAGGTTGTCCGGGGATGATCAATGCTTGGCGATCGCTGGCGATCATGCCGAGCTGTGACATGGCCAAGAGTTTGACGGTTTCTGGAGCAGGGTGTTTCATCTCGGCGAGGAAGGCTTCGTAGCGTTCGATGCGCGTGTTGTGAGATTGCTCAATGTGGAGGGCAAGGTCGCGCTGGTCGCGGGTTTCGCGGAGATCGATTTGTGCAGGCAAAATGAGTGCAGCGACAAGGATCGCAAGACCCGCAGCGAAAATAAACCATCGCCCCAGTGCGCCGGCCCATTCGTTGGATTCAGTTTGAACATCTTCATCAAGCACGAACAACCTATCGGCGAACGCTCGGGGATCACTCGACAATGCGATTGTAATTTTGGTTAGGCTTTGACTTGCGTGTTGCCGGTGTGCGCGAGCATGCGATCGAGGGCTTTGACTGCGAGCTTGGTTGCTTCGGGATGAACCGTGACAACATTGCGAACCTTTATCGGACCATTGATTGAGTCGATTGGCGCGTCTTTGGTGGTGCCGACGCCGCAGAGGCCGTCGAGAATCCAAAGTATGTGCGGCTCGTCGATGCGGTACATCGTTGTACACAAGCATTGGCAGTCTGAAAGCATCCGCACTTGCATGCCTTTGGATTTGAACTCATTGGCGAGCCGATTGACCAGGTGCACTTCGGTGCCGACAGCCCACTTGGTGTTTTCGGGCGCGTTGCGCAATGTGTTGATGATGTAYTCKGTYGAGCCGGAGTAGTCGGCGAGRTCRACGACCTCTTTGCAGCACTCWGGATGCACRAGGATTTGRGTCGGYTCTTCRTGCGCCTCAAGCGTAGCGTTTGCGCGTTTGATYTCGGCGCARTGYTCGGGGCGGAAGAGCTTGTGGACGCTGCAATGTCCTGCCCACAATATAGTTGCSGCTTCGTRTAACTCGAAAGCGGACGCWCCGCCRARSGGYTCGCCTTGCTCGGTKGCTTTGGGGTCATASACGCAAGTGTTGCRCTCGACMTCGATGCCRTASGCSGMWGCGGTRTTGCGTCCRAGGTGTTGATCGGGGAGRAAGAGGATYTTGATGTCTTCGTTYTCTKCNTTTGRKTKYGNTGCCGCCGTCCATTGCCCATTTGAATACTTGGTCTGCGTTCGACGATGTGCAGCACGCGCCGCCGTGATCGCCGACGAATGCTTTGATGGCAGCCGTCGAGTTGACATAGGTGATCGGGATGATTCGTCCCGTCCAGCCAGATTCCTTGAGCGAGGCGTGGATGAGTTCCCATGCCTCGACGGTCTGGTCATAGTCGGCCATGTCGGCCATTGAGCAACCTGCGCTCAGGTCGGGGAGGATGACAGAGACCGAATCGGGCGTAAGCATGTCGGCGGTCTCGGCCATGAAGTGGACGCCGCAGAAGATGATGTGCTCAACAGCCGTGCCCTCCTTAGCGCGATCTTCGACAACCGATGATGCGAGTTGAGAGAGCTTGAGTGAGTCACCAAGGAAGTCGGCATGGCGGACGACATCGTCCATTTGGTAGTGGTGCCCGAGGATGACGAGTTTGTCGCCGAGTTGTTTGCGCCGAATTTCGATCTGCTCGTTGAGCTGATCTTCGGTGAGGGTATGGTAGTGATCGGGGAGTGAGGGTTGCCAGAGCATATGTATTCCTTGTTAATCCGTTGTGTATTGTACGATCTTCGAGGGCAATGGGCAATGGGCAATGGGCAATGGGCAATGGGCAATGGGCAATGGGCAATGGGGTTCTCCTTTCCCCTCCCTGCGCCCCGCGGGGAGGTGGCACGCGCAGCGTGACGGAGGG
>NVSM01000047.1 GCA_002401225.1 bacterium | reverse complement strand
TTGGTTCCACTTCTCGCATATCCTACCACATATGGCAGCTAAGAAAATCAAACCACCCAAAGGCACCCGAGACCTCTACCCAGAGGACCTCCTCCGCCAACGCTACATCACCAACGCCTGGCGAGACGCCTCGATCCGCTGCGGCTTCGACGAAATCGCAGGCCCAACCTTCGAATCCACCGATCTCTACGCTGTCAAATCCGGCGATGGAATCCTCGGCGAACTCTTCCAAGCATTCTCAGGCAAAGGCGGCCAAGAAACCCTCGACAAACTCGTCGAAAAAGGCAAAGCCGACTTCGCCCTCCGCCCAGAGTTCACCCCAACACTGGCCAGAATGYACGCCGCCAAATCCAAAGAACTCCCCAAACCCTGCAAATGGTTCACCGCCGGCCCATACTTCCGAGCCGAACGCCCACAAAGAGGCCGACTCCGCGAGTTTCTCCAGTGGAACTGTGACATCATCGGCCTGCCTGGGGACGATGATGACAGCCTCCCGCTTGATGCAGAAATTTTCGGCGTGACAACGATCTGTGCATCAACCTTCGGATTAACTTCAGACGATTTATGCATTCACTTTACAGATCGCCGTGTTGTAGTTAAGTCACTTTTATTGAGTGGAATTAATGAAACCCAAGTGGTTGAAGCATTGAACCTGCTTGATCGTCGAAACAAAATGAAACCAGAAGTATTCGCTGCTGATGCGGATGAACTAGGCTTGAATCTTGAGGAGTTCGACATTAGAGCGAGCAGCACCTTTGATTCAACCGAGTGGCTTGGTGCTGATAGTCAATACTTTACCGAGTTGCTCGACGAAATCGTCGGTCCTGAAGAATATGCCTGGTGGAAGTGGGACGCTTCGGTAGTCCGCGGCCTCGCCTACTACACCGGCAYSGTCTTCGAASYCATCGCCGACGGCGAACGAGCCGTCGCKGGTGGTGGCCGMTACGACAACCTCATCGAACTCTTCGGCGGCCCMCCAACMCCYGCMTGCGGGTTCGGCATGGGTGATGTCGTCCTCGGCAATCTYCTCGRSGACAAAGAACTCATGCCMWCAGGCRTAGAACTCATGGAAGCCGTCGCACGACCCCAAGCCTCCATCCGCCCCGAAGCCTTCGTCGTGCCCAATGGCGACGAAGATAATGAGGCACTCGTCCACACCCTGACGGCCAACCTCCGCCGAGGCATCGAGTCTCAATCTTGGTTAGATGATTCCGATCGCAAACCTTGGCAAAAAAACCGCTATGCGATCGCGCCGATGCACGCGCGGATCTCCTACAAATCCACCCGCAAGCTCAACAAGCTCCGCGAGGACGCGATGAAGCAGCACGCCAAGTTCTTCATCGTCATCAACGCCCAGGACAACGCCGAACTCACCAACCTCGACACCCGAGAATCCCTCGGCTCATTCCCAACCAACCCCGCCGCGGAAAACTACATCGGACACGCCCTCGCTAATCAACTCTGATCTTTATGGTGCCGTGGTTAAAATCTCGAAGAGATTTTTAACCACGCTCTTGGGTTGGTTGAACACACAAAGAACATGGTTAGAAAATCCTTTGGATTTTTAACCATGGCACCGGCCAATCAACTCGAACTCTTTCGCCTCCCCCGGGCCTCCGGGGGAGCACCCAGAGGGTGGTTGTGGCAGCGAAGCTGACGGAGGGGGTCTTTCTTCTTTTCTGAATTAATTTCCAACCAAAAAAACACCCCGCAACGCTGCGGGGTGTTTTTAATTTCAATATAAACCGATCGCTTATCGACGACGCCGGCTCATCGCCAAGCCGCCAAACCCGATCAATGCCAATGACCCAGGTGTCGGCACATAAGTCAACTGATCAAACATGACCCCATCTTGGCCGGTCCCCGACTGCGCCAACATCGTAAAGGTGATCGTTGAGAAGGCTAACGATTCATCCCCACCTGTCGTAAGCCCAAAGAACTGAATGACATCGTTGCTCGCTAAATTCACAGCCATTCCGCTCAGCCCCGAATCCGTCTCATAGCTCAACGAGGTCAACTCCACATCACGAATGTAAACCCCAAAGTCACTCACCAGCTCAGAGAACGAAAAAGTCAATGACCGCGCTGATTGAGAACCAAAGTCCGCCAGCAAATACTGCGCACCACTGGTCGGTCCAGTTCCATGCCCCAGATTAACCACATCATCAATCCCAAACAGGTCATTCCCGTCATAAGTGGCATCGAAACCATTAAACGAAAGCGTTCTCGCACCAGGGGCCACATTGATCCCATAGGTCTCAAAGTCGTCGTGAATCGCGGTGCCGCCAAGATTGAGCAAGAAACTATCTCGGTCATCCCAAGTCGCGACATCAGCAGCCGAAGCCGCTGTCAAAGCACCAATGAGCGCGCACGAACCTACAAATTTCATCTTCATCAGTAATCCCCTCTTCTGATCAACGCTGTTATGGCTGATCATGGATATATATAAGCCGCCGACCACATGGTCGGCACGCTTCAATATCGCGCGCAACGCTCAAAAAACCAATTGATTGGCAAGTTCCCCACGAATTATCACCCGAAGTCATCCGCTTTGATCAGTTCGAGCGAGGGATACCCAGAAGAGGTGCCTAGCCGAATCAGTTTGGGTCAGATCAGCGTGGCTACTCACGGAATAGAATCGATCCCCAATCTGTTGAGCATGTTCGCCCAATTGCCTAATCTGGAGCCAAATCCATGAGTTATATCGACATCATCACCGAATCAGATTCCACAGGCGAACTCGCCAGCCTCTACAAACGCTACGCCAACGCCGACGGCTCAGTCGACAATGTCCTCAAGGTCCACTCCCTCAACCCCGCATCCCTCGAAGCTCATTGCGCTCTGTATGTCCAATCGTGCCATAAGCCATCGCCGGTCACCAGAGCCGAACGCGAAATGATCGGGGTCACCGTTTCCAAAATCAACAAGTGTACCTATTGCCAAACTCACCACGCTGCCGGCTTGCGCAAGCTCCTCCCCGAAGATCGCAAACACATCGCTGACGAAATCTTCGCAGGCAACGCCGCCAGCCTCACTGCGCGCGAAGCCGCGATGGTCAGCTATGCAACAACGCTCACCACCAACCCATCATCAATCACGCAAAGAGACATCGATCAACTCCGCACCGTCGGCTTATCCGATCGCGAAATCCTCGATGTCGCACAGACAGCCGCCTACTTCGCCTACGCCAACCGAATCGTCCTCGGCCTAGGAGCAAACCTAGAAAAAGGCGAAGGCGAACTCGGCCAAGTCCCAACCGAATCCAGACCTTAACCCCATCTCGCTTTTTACTCTTACCAAATCCAACGCGTTCGACCAACATCAGGTGTCAAGATTGGCCCTTCATCGAGCAGTGCCGGGAAGTACACCAAGAACGCTTTGCCAACGACCAAATCCCGATGCACCATCCCCGGACGATCATCGATCTCTTGCTTGACCCATTTGTTTATTGAGTCTGGAGCCCAGAGCCGAGAGTCGAGCGAGTTCGACGAGTTGTCGCCGCACATGAAGTATTCGTCATTGGTCATGGTCGGGAAGAAACCCGGATGCCCGCCTCGCGTTGGAGAGTAGAGGCTGACCTGATACGCGATATCGCGCCGAACCGAAACATTGTGAAGCGTAAACGCCCCACCAGAAAACGCCCACCGAAAAGTCGGCTTGCGATAGATCTCGGTGCGAGAAAACACGCCTTTGTTCTTTACGCCATCGCCGCCGCCGCTGGTTTGCAAGGCTTCCCAACTCATCCCCGTCGCTGCGATCGCACGCTGAGCAGGCGTCAATGTGTACGCGCCTTTTTCGCTGCCGCCACAAACGAGTTCGCCATCAACAAACAGCCACAACGCCTGATCAACATGCCAGAACTCGATGCTGTGAACTTCCTTGGCCTTAAACGCGCCAAATGTTCCTGCATCAAGCTGTGTCCATGATGACTCAGCTTGTTCAGCATCTTCTTCACTCAATACCGATCGCATCTCGACCGATGCCTGGCCGGTCGTCGAATCGATCACCCCGCGAAACTCCATCCCCCGTGCGCTCAACACGGGTGATACATTCACAGGCCCATCAACCGATTCGATATTCAATTTGAGCGCAACATCCGAAACCGGGAAAGGCCGAACGCGTTGAGAGACATCGTCCGACTTCGTAAATGGATTGTAGTTTTTATAAGTCTGGTTATACGCATTGGCATCGGTGATCTCGCGATTCATGTTCCACGCAAGTGCGGTATCGTTCGAGCCCGTATACCGATAGCTCGTCTCGCTCAACACGCCTTCCCAGTTCTTCGTCGTTCCAGAAAACGGCGAGCGAAAACTCGGGTCGACCAATGCAGGCACATATCGCGAATCAAACACATCTTGGAACATCGTCCGTTGAGTCCGTTCGGATTTTCGTGCGATGTCCCAGCCTTCGCCTTCCCAAGTGTCCCAGCCTTCGCGTTTGGTTTGGCCATCGATATATGTTCGATAAAACACATCGCCATCAACAAACGCAACCTGCTCGCCCGGCATGCCGACAAGCCGCTTGATGTAGTTCTCGTGGGTGCCCGGGTTCTTAAACACCACGACATCCCACCGCTCGGGTGCATGCAAGAACGGTAAATACTTCAACACAAAGACACGATCACCCGAAGCCAGCCGACGATTGGTATCATTAATCGCCAACCCGCTGATCGGATCGTTCACCAAAATATCATCCTGTTGGCGCACCGGGCGAGATCGCTGACGATCCGCATAAGTCCAAGGCCCAACCGCCCAGTCATACCCGCTGTACGGCGATACAAACCGAATGTGCTTGCCCATCAAAGTCGGAGCCATCGAACCCGTCGGGATCTGAAACCCTTCGATCACAAAGCCACGAAACAAAAACGCAAGCATAAAAGCAATGATCAAACTCGTGATCGTTTCCTTGATGCCAACCGCATTGGTATTCTTCGCTTGCGCTGCCATGATCTATGCACTCCAAATCAACTTGATCTGTTCAACTTTCAGAATCGCTCGGCCCAGACGATCCGCCTTCGTTCCCGCTATTCGTGCCATCACCCGAACCATCGCTCGGCTTTCGTCGCCGACGACGCTTCCTCTTCTTCTTCGGGCCATTGCTGCTTGCATCTGCTCCCGAAGCAGAAGATTGTTCGCTAGATGAACTACTGGAAGGCCCCGCTGCTGCTGGCTTGGATTCACTCGCATTCGAATCATTCGATTCGGTGTTGGTTTGTTCGCCTGAAGTTCCACCGCCAACACCGCTGCCTTCGCCAGTGCCGCTACTCCGCCGTCGGCGTCGACGACGCTTCTTCTTTGGACGATCACCAACCTCTGTCGATCCAGYCGTTGATTCAGTTGCCGAGCCATTGGCTTTCGAATTGTCAATGTTTTCTTTGTCGTCTGCTTCGGAACGCACACGCTTGCCCGTTCGTTTGCGTGTTTTTTCGCCAGATCGATTCCCGCTGCGCACTCGTGATTCATCGCGTGCCTCGCCTCGCTTGGAGTTTGCAGATCTTGATGATCGCCCTCCAGGCTCGGGTGCGGTTTTGAACTCTGGGTCGGTCAACTCCTCAATCGGAATCGCGACATCGGTATTGTTATCAAGCCGAACCATTGCCAGCTGGGTTAAGATCTGCGTGTTGATCACAATCCCATCGCCCTCAGGCGTGCCCACACGCGTCTTGCGGTGAGGCAGGTTTTTACGCAACTCGTCATAGGTTTCGTCTTCATATCGAAGACAGCACATCAGCCGACCGCACCGTCCAGAAATCTTCAATGGATCAAGCGTCGCCTTCTGAATCTTCGCGCTCTTCATGCTCACCGGCTTGAGCACCTTCAAAAAATTCTTACAGCAGCAATACTGCCCGCACCGCTCATAGTCCGCCGTGATTCGTGCTTCGTCTCGTGCGCCGATTTGACGCAACTCAACCTTGGTTCCTACTTCGCGCGAAAGCTCTTGGACGAGATCACGGAAATCAATCCGGTCCTCAGCTCCAAAGTAAATCACTACACGCTCATTACCAAAGATCGGCTCCGCTTCGATGATGTTCATCTCTAAGCCAGATCGTTCGACAAGCCGCTTGGCGATCATCCGAATTTCGTTCTTGCGTTGCTCTTGGCGCGTCTGTGTGTTCAGATCATCGACGGTTGCGATGCGAAGCACACGCCCCTGCTCGAAGAACGGATACTGCCGCCCGCCAGAGTTCTCGATGTATTGCAACATCTCTTTGCGCGTCACACTCTTGGAACATCCAGAGTTGGCACAAGTGCTGGTGAGCATTTCGCCAATCTCGGTTCCCCGAGGCGTCTTGACCACGAGCTTCGATCCACACCCGGGCTTCGAATCTCCTGAATACGGAAACTCGCCCACCATCTTCAAATACCCAAAGCGCACAACGATCGTGCTGGGCGCATTGAGCTWCTCATACGCCTCGCGATCCTCTTTCTCTTTGAGATAATCCTTGAGGTCGGCTTCAAACTGTGGGAGGGGGTGGATTGGCAAAGGTAACTACTTCTCTCACAGCCTGTCTGCGAACAAACCCGCTGCGATGAACTTGATTTCAAAAACACCCGACACAAACCGGGYCCAGATCAAAGTTTAGGGCCGACCGATCGACCGGGCGCGAGCACGCGAAAACAGACTCGAAAGCTCYTCRCGMTCSAWCAWCWYSAASTYCWTGKTATTSAWMGTSCGATACACCATCAWCGMYTCYTGSCKCGAATCMACMACCACCAAAATYTCRTCATTMCCSCCRTCRGTSGTCATRATCGARTASGACCCGCTCGTCGTCGCCATTTCAGCCTGAGCAGCCGACCCAAAGAACGCCCCGCCCTGCACCACAATCAACGCTGCAAGCACGCCCGCGCTTACCCAGAGCCATCCCGGCTGGCGTGTATTGCTGGCTTGAACTGTTGATGTATTCATATCGTTTGTATTGGTCATGTTTTCGCTCCGTTGGGCTTGGTTCGCTGTATCGATTATTAAACTCACAGATCTGTCCTCATTCGCTTTAGCGATCAGGATCGCTCGAAGAGTCCAAGCTCAAGTCTCGATACCCGATCCCATCGAGCGATTTGGCGCTGTCATTCCAGCTCAACGCGATCAGCTCGCGGTTGGCCGAATCAAGCACATAGATCGTGCTCGATACGCCGCCGATGGTTGATCCACCAACGATCGAATATTCCCCGCGTGCCCGACTGGTCGGCGTCCCCATCTGGGCCCCAGCATCAGGAGCAATCGTCACCAGCCCAAGCCCTGCGAGCAGTGCCAGATTCAGAACAACCAAGCCGCGTGTTGGTCGCTGGCTTGGTACCTGGACATCTGTTTGGTTCTGCGTCATCATGATGATCGTTCTCCGTATAGGGCACTGTGTGCCAAAGCTCATTGTTCGTATGCTCTATCCTAACACCCTCGCCCCCGCGCAGCACAAAGCATCTGGCTCCCTGCCTACCTTATTCGGCTGGAGAGAAAACCCGGTTCCATCGTGTTTGTATTCGTCTAGGAATGAATATCGCAGCATTTGCGATATCTGCAAACTTAGTCCTGATGGGTCCGCTTCGATCGCAGCGAGCTGGCAAAGACCACCCCAGCCATCAAAAGTACCCCGATCAGATACACCAAAATCTTCGGGCTGCTCGGCTCTTCAGTCGTGCGTGGCGGGCGTAACGCGTCTTGAGCCATCGCTGGCGATGATGATACCGCAATCATTAGCCCCATTACCCCACACATCATCGTGGCTCCGCATCCCATGAATCGGGCAAAAAACGCCCCCATAGACGATGGTTTCGATGGCAAAGCAGTGCCATTGGATGCCTGCTTGAGTTCTTTGGTCTGTGCTTTGATATGTGGAGTGTGCTCAATCATGCCACCACGCTACACACATATCCCCCACAAGGTCAAGCATAATCAGTGTCATACGCCCGATTCCCTGCCAGAATCTGTTCTTTGTGCTCCGGCTCATCACCCAATCGGTCAAAGATCGGCTCACGAATGTACCCGTCAGCCGAGCCCAAGGCATCCACACCCAATGCCCTTGCAGAACCCATCGGGCTCACAATCGCATTTCCAGAGACACAAAACGGTCGGCTCAACGCTTCGAAATCGCTCGTGGACAAGTTCATCGTCCGCCAGCGCGGGCTCCGAACCTTCATCGCACCCACATAAGCATCGAGCGTAATCGCCCGAAGCGTGTACCACCGTTCCTTATCCACGAGTGTCTCGACAAATAGCCCATCAGGAGGCACATCATCACACCAATACACAAACACGAATACAGGCTCAAACTCAGGGCCAAACAGCTCTCTCCATCGTGACAAAGCCTCAATATCATCAAGCGTCACCCAAGATTCCATCCGAGGCTTGGCCGGGGTTCCATCCTTGAGCCGAATCGCAGGCAGCCGGCGCCCTTTGATCTCCACCAACAGGTTCGTCCCCGCACCATACACCACAAAATCAAAGTTCTTGAGCTTCTGATCCGCCCCGTCTCCGCGTTTGGTCATCAATGCCGATCGCTCGGGCAAGAGCGATTTCTTCGCTTCATTGACCGAGATATACGGAATTCGTGAATCTCGTAGATACCGCTCGAAAGCCTGTTCATAATGATGCCGTCGTTGACCCATACCCGAGTATACACCAAGCCCCCGCGCCCCCGCTCACTCATGGACGGGTTTTATCAGGATATTTATCCCCAAATGCCTGTTCAGTTCCGCTTGAGTCSANCCAGCMCCANCCGCAATTGCTGGCGGCTCATCAGACGCCTTCAATCCACTCGCCTTGCGGATCGCTTCGCCAAGCTCCACATTGCGGATCATCGAGCGATGATTGGCTTCAAAGATMACCACATCATTYACYCCTTCAAGCACCGCMGAWGACATYGGCACCACCCCGTCGCCAAGCTCTTGGTTGAGTTTTTCAAGCTCGTTGCCAATCAGAGCCGCTTCGCGATCGCCGATGAGATCGCGCATCGCTTGATCTAACATAAGCGAGCCCATGCCTTTGCCATGCTCGCTCACCATCCGCCCGACAATACAAGTAATCTGTATCCCCTCAGGCATCGTTCGCGTATTGAGATCAACAAGGAAGTCCGAGCCAGGCAGCAAGTCAGAACCCGCCTGCCCAACCCCATCACGCGCAAAGCCCATCAGCCGCTTTGGATCAAGATCATCCGATTCAATCCATCGCTGAACATGTTCGCGCATCTCCGAGATTGCCTGCATCCGCGCCCAAGGCGATCCGCCGTGCGGGGTCCCGATTGTCACCAGCCGTTCGATAACTACGCCGCAATCAGCAAACCCATCGCGTGTAATCATGTCGCGCGAGACCAACCCCCCCATCGAATGACACACCAGATCAATCGATTCGACACCGATGCCTTGGAGTTGATCCATCGATTCAAGAAAACTCGTCGCGCTCAATGCGATCGCTTGATCGTTCGCATATTCAAACTGCAAAACCGTGTGCCCGTCATTGACCAGCGCGGGCGTGAGCTGATCCCAGATCCCGCCGGGCTCGTCGAGCCCGTGTACCAGCATTACCACTCGACTACCGAGTTGGTGATCACTGTTCTCAAAGTCCATTTCGTCGAATGCGATCCACGCATCAAGTGTTGTGTCATACACCTTGAGCCCGAGCTGGCTTTGCTCGACGCTTCCGAATCCGTCTTCGCCAAAGACCGATGCAAGCATCTGCCTGCTCAGCGTTGTGACAGCAAGCAACCCTTCGCCATAGGCCTGCTCGACGATGTTCTGATTCGTTTGGTTCTGCGAACGATTGATCCGCCAGTTGCCGACCAATATTGCCGACGCCCCAACACATACCAGCACAATACTGATCGCGATATTTCGGTTGGGCCGACTCAATGCCCGTTCGATCGTGCTGATGCATGAACGAAGACATGAACGAATAGGTGTACTCATGGTGTTGTTGATGGGCTTGGGCTCCGTAGCCTTTCAAGCAATCCCTTTTCTGCCTCTTCATACCGCTGATATGCTTCTTCAACCACCTTGGCGATCCGTGTCAGCTCGATCGCGCTCGTCGGCGAGCCCGACTGGGCAACACGCCCAACCGCAGAATCGAGTGCTTCAGATGCGATCCGCAGATCTGAAACCGCGCCMGCATACGCCCGSGCSGCTTCATARATCGGCTCRCGYTCAAGSTCYTCNSWTGNTCGGCTTCTTRAGCAAACGCCAAGGCTGYGAACGGATCTCYTCRASAAACAACTCGCTCTKSACSCCRATGCTCCGCGCCGAATCGAGCGTGGCATTAATCTTAGGACGATTCACATCGATCATCCCATTGGCATTCTCTGCCAAGTCTTTATACGACGCAAGCGCAAGGCTTCCCTTGGCCAGCAACTCATCAATCTTGTCCATCGAATCCATCTTCACCCGCTCGGTGGTGTTTTCGACATTCTCAAGAATCTTCGCCACGCGAGGCTTGCCATCAGCAATCACCTCACGCGCTTCGTTAATCGTCGCCCGCGCATCATCAATCGCTGGGCTGAACTTGCCCGATGCAACATCGACCTTGCCCAAGATCCCATCAACACGCGTTGACCATCCATCATCGCCGCCAAACCTCTCGGTCATCGCCCGAATGTTGCTCATCGTCGATTGCCCGTCATCGACGCCTTCATTAAACTTCGGCTCAAGCTTCGCGCTCATCCGCTTGAAGCTCTCGGTGACCTCGTTGGCGTTGGCCGAGATCTGTTTAACCTCGTCAATTGTCTGCTGAATTTTCTCCGCGTCTTCGGTCGAGAACCCGAGTTGGGTCAAGATCGACGGCGCGTATCGTCCACGAAGCATCTCGCCATCATCGAGCAGCGTGTTCGCATCTTCAGGGCCACCCTCATACGAGCCGCTGCCCGCTGAGGGGATATTGATTGACGACAAACCACCAAGCAAAGGCAGCGACAGATCCGCATACGCATCTTCAAACAAGACCAAGTCCGAAGCAAGCTCGACGATCACATCATGAGCGATGACAATTTCGATCCCAAGTTCCGTATCGAGAGCGGTATGCACTTGTATCGCTTTGACCTTGCCGACGCTCAACCCGCCAAAGGTGATCTCTGAGCCTGGCTGAAGACCCGCAACTCCGATACTTGTCGGGAACCGGAAAACCTGCGTCTTCTTAGAACCAAATCGGCTAGAGAGATCCGAAAGCACAAACGCAATCGCTACCGCTAAGAGAACACTCCCAACAAGGAAAGACCCTGCGACCACATTGTTCCGATTGACCACCTGCATACTCATGTGTTCATTCCCGCTTTCTTAGAGGCTTGTGCCCAAAGTCAACCCCAGCCAACCTAACCCCTCGTTGGCTGAACGCTTGGTGTTCGTGTTACGCGATCGGGTGTCATCCCAAAGAGATCCGCCCCATACGCCGATTCATCACGCCGAGACGCCAAAGGCCCCTCCGCATCGCCTCGCAAAAACTGGCGCACCAACCGTTCGTTGGATTCCATCTTCTTTGCCTCATCCGCTGGCATATCACGCAGCCGTTCGTACCAAGATCGTTCATCAAGATACAGCATCTTGCCGCGATCAAGCATCGCCATCCGATCTGCGATCGTAAAGGCACTGTCCATCTCATGGGTCACCACCACACTCGTGACCCCGAGCTGATGCGACAACGCGATGATCAACTGATCAATCTGCGCGCTCGTCACCGGATCAAGCCCCGCGCTTGGTTCGTCATAAAACAGAATCTTTGGATCAAGCGCGAGCGCACGAGCCAGGCCAGCGCGTTTCTTCATCCCGCCCGAGATCTGCGCCGGGAACTTGTCAGCGTCTTCACGAAGCCCAACAAGCTCGAGCTTGATCTTTACTTGGATATCAATAATCTCATCATCAAGCTCGGTATGCTCACGCAAAGGCAGCGCAACATTCTCAGCGATTGTCATCGAGTTATAGAGCGCACCGGATTGGAATAAAATCCCAAACTTCTTGCGGACATCGTTGAGATCTTCTTCATTGAGTTCACAGATATTTTGGCCAAAGAGTTCGATCGAGCCTTCATCAGGCTTGTGCGAGCCGATCATTGTCCGCAAGAGCGTACTCTTGCCCGATCCAGACCCACCCATGATCACCATCGTCTCGCCAGGATACACATCAAGGTTCACGCCTTGAAGCACCGTCTGGTCACCAAAGCGCTTTACAATGCCCTTGCACCGGATAATTGGTTGACGCTCATCTTCACTCATAACTATCTACTCTATCATACAGGCTTCTTGCCCGTTTGCCAGATCAAGGCCCATCATCATCAGCAGGCTCTTGCTCTTCATCGGCTGAATCGTCTACCGAATCCTCTTCTAGGACATCGGGTATACTCGGAATTGTCGTTCCTGAGGCAGCCGGCAAGCGATATTCAACCCCTTGGGCATCGACCACAATGATTTGGGAAGCCAAAGGGAATCCCGAAGGACCCGGGCCGCCAGTAGTATCGATCACATAGATCACCAGCCCATACCCAGAATCAAACAGCATCGGCAAAGGCACAAACCCGGGTATATTTTGGTACGGCTGAATCTGCGGGCCAATCGCCATGTAGCCACTGATCAACTCGCCTAAGCCATCGGTGGTTGATACGAAATCGCCCAAGCTGCCGCGATAGCCTTCACGGAACGCGATCATTTCTTCATCAGTTGCTTGGTTGGCAGGCGAGTTGAGCGCGCCGCGCGCCGCATCGAAGTTATCCGCTTGTAGATCAAGGAGCATCTGTCCGGTGGTGGTTCCGAACTGACCCATCATCTTATTAAACAAGCCGCCGCCGCCAAAGATCAATCCGACCCACAACGCAAGCGTTAAAAGCCCGATCAAAATCCCCGCGATCCCGAACCCAGTGCCGCCAACGCGACCCTTGCTTCGAGAGATCCCAACAAGCCCAAACACACCGAGTAAAATCGCCGGGATCGAGGTAATACCAAGGCAACACCCGCCGATACCAAAGACCATACTCAAAATGGCCATGATGCTGGTACGCTCAGGCTCTTGATAGAGCTTCACATCGGATTGGTTTTCGTACGGCGATTGCATCTGTGTCATGTGCCCACCCTAGCGGGTTTTGGACCGACAAACCAGCATATGAGCCTGATTCTGCAATCATTTACCCCGGCATCGAACGCGAAAGTTGCGCCACAACGCCGCTGATCACCTCGATCGCACGATCAATCTCCTCGATTGTCGTCTCTCGACTCAGGCTCACTCGAATAGATCCATGCGCAACTTGCTCATCAACACCCATCGCCAAAAGTACCGGCGACGGGTCCAAAGACCCTGACGCACACGCCGAACCCGCCGACACACATACCCCCCGCTCGGACAACGACAACAACATCGCTTCCGCTTCGAGCTTCGGGAATCCGATGCTTGTTGTGCCCCAAAGCCTCAACGCTGGATCAGTCGTCGTGTTGACTACGCTGCCTTCGCATGCTGCCAATATCCCAACTTCAAGCCGATTTCGCAACTTGCTAATCGCATCTCGGTTTGTTTCATCCTCAACCCACGCCTTGGCCTGCACCGCAGCCACACCCAAGCCCAAAATTGCAGGCACCGGCTCGGTCCCGCCTCTGCGTCCAAGCTCTTGAGATCCCGGCGTCACAGGCAACAACTGCACACCCCGCCGAACCCAAAGTATTCCAACGCCCTTGGGCCCATGAAACTTGTGAGCAGACGCGTTGAGCAAATCGATCTTGGGCGACTCGGCCGAATGCAAAGCCGTAGGCATTTTGCCCACCCACTGCGTCGCATCACAATGGAACACTACATTATGGCGATCACAAATCTCACCCACCCGATGCACAGGTTGAACCACTCCGGTCTCGTTGTTTACCCACTGCATGCTGACCATCGCGATCTCGCTGCCGCCTTCGGTGGCATGCTCTTTGATAATCGCTTCAAGCCCGGTGACATCAACCACACCGGACCGATCGACACCGAGCATAATCACCCGTGCCTGCCCTGTTTTTTCAAGCTGATGACACAAGTTGCCAATCGCGCTGTGTTCGATCGGCGTGGTGATGATGATGTTTTTCTTCGGGTTCGATCGTTTGAGTGCGCCCAGCGTCCCGCGGATCGCCAGATCAATCGCCTCGGTGCCGGATCCTGTAAAGGTCACCTCGCGCGACTTCACTCCAAGCAAGCCGGCAACATATCCACGAGCAATCTCGATCTGATGCTTGGCATCTTGCCCAGCCCGATGGATACTCGACGGGTTATGCCAATAGGTCTCCACAGCAGAAACCATCGCAGCGACAACCTCGCTGCTCGGCCTCGTCGTCGCGTTGTTATCCAAATACACCATCTAAATACACCTAAAACAGCGATCTCTTTCTTTTCATTCTCCAGCAATGGTGCCGTGGTTAAAATCTCGAAGAGATTTCTAACCACGATCTTCAAACCACCCATCAATCCCTGTTCATGGTTAGAAATCTCTTCGAGATTTTAACCATGCCACCAAACCTCTCTTCATTACGCCTTCCCCGGGCATCCGGGGGAGGTGACACGGGCAGCGTGACGGAGGGGGTCTTTTCTCTTTCTTCTCTCTTACTCTTTTTCCTCTGTATCCCTATGCTCAAACACTTCATTCTTCTCCGAATCAGTCTTGATCGCCTCACTCGACGATTCCGCAGCACGATCCCGCCCAACGAGAATCCGCCCAAGCACATCCTTCACATGCGTCCCCGACGCATCAAATCCATGTCCGGGCACACCCATCGCGGTTAATACGCCATAGCCCATGCCCACATTCACCAGCACCCACGCGATCACACCTGCTGAGAACCGATTCGTCACCTTGTGCGCCTCTTGGGCCCGTTCGATCTCACGCGTAATAAACGCATGCAGCCGAGTCATGTGATCCGAAACCGCCTTATGAATCAAGGGGTCTTCCACCTCAGAGATCGACTGCAACAGCACCCGATATCCCTTGCGTCCGCCTTCAGACACCATCGGGTTCTCATCAATAATCTTGGACAGCCGAACCCCCGGATCATCAACCCCTTCGAGATCCTTCTCCCACTGTTCGAGTGTTTGACGCCCGGTGCGTTCGATCAGTGCGACAAAAAGATCTCGCTTGGATTTAAAATGGCGATAGATAATCGGCTCGGTAATCCCGGCTTCTTTGGCAATCTGAGCCGTCGTCGCGCCGGCGTATCCCTTCACCGAAAACAAATCGGCGGCCACATCAAGGAGTTGTTCGCGTCGTTTGGCTGCTGGTAGTCGACTCATCAATCCCGCTCTCTTTCATTCTTAGATTCATTGTGCAAATCTGTAACTGATGCTGCTGTTTGTTCGTGCCCACATGATCGTATCGGCACCGGATCATATCCGCCTTTGGAAAACGGATTACATCGCAAAATCCGCTTCCCCGTCATCATCGTCCCACGGATCGGTCCATAGCTCTTATATGCCTCGATCCCATACCGCGAACAGGTCGGCTCAAACCGACACTGCCCACCCATAATCGGCGAGAGCGTCACCCGATACGCATAAATCACCAACAAAAACGGCCAGTTCCCAACCCGCGATACCAATCCAAGCCCAGATGACGATCGTTCACTCATCGCCCAGCCCGCTTCTCATGGATCCGATGCGCAGCCTCCACCGCTTCAACCACCAGCTTGGAATATTCCTCAACCGACAACGCATCGTGCTTGCGCGTCGTGATGACAATGTCATACGCCCCACCTGCGTTTGGAACCGGGAACTCGGTTCGTTGGTGCCGAAACACTTCCCGCATCATCCGCTTAAACCGCCCGCGCACCACCGCATTGCCCACCCGCCTGCCAACCGAAAGCCCAAGCCGATGCTCGTCATGCTCAGTCGCCAACAAAAACACCGTAATCACCCCACGCGATTTGCGAAGCTTGGCTTCAAACACCGCAGCAAACTGCGCACCGCCCGAGAGCCGATGCCTTCGCCGATAGACGAACTTCTTGTCAGATTGTGATTCTGCATGCGAATCCATAGACAACACTAGGGATTAGGGATCATGGATTGGGGATTGGAGATCAGGAAAGAGACGAAGATGAATGCGTCTTTCTCTCTTTCCCAATCCCTAGTCCCTAGTCCCTAGTCCCTAGTCCCCAATCCCTTCCCCAATTAAAAAGAGCCGAGCTGGGGGGGACATCCCAGCTCGGCATCGGAGGTTGTCGCCGGTCATCCACCTCGGCGACAACTTTGGATCGGGGCGACCTCTCTCCCCTCGACGCACCCGATCCAATCACAGCCTCAAAGAACCGTCCGGCATAGCCGCACACACACTGGTTCTCTGAGTCCTGGCTTGTGAAACATATCCTGTTTTCCAGATGACGCTGACAAGCAAACGCTCAATCAACTCCTACCCACCCGGCGTCGGGAAACCGCACAAACCGTGCTTCCACTCTCTAAACCGTCGATTCCGGGGACACAGAACCGACGATGCAAGGCTCATCCAATGAGACCGCTTTTCGATCGCACACACATAACGCGATACTCAAACCGGAAAGCCTGCTATAAACTTGTAAACTCAAACTGCGTGCCCAAAGAACGAGCGAAAATATCAGTTTGTACCTGGCCTGATCTGGCCACCTGTCTATACGCATCCCATCTTGGCCGGTTTCATTCCACGATCCCATGCACAATGACATTCCCGCATTTCTTCCATCTACTGCGTGAAAACTGCCGAGTTTGGGTCTCTTGAACATCAATCCCCAAAACATAAAATCCCCTGCAACCTCTTTTGAGAAAGGCTACAGGGGATAAACGATCGTTCATCTGATATTTATATCACAAGCATTCCGAATCCATCGCGGGTGTATGTTCTTGCTCGCCTTTGGTAAAGGTAAAGCTCGATCCAGAAGCGTCAACAAGAATCATATCGCCCGATAAAAACTCACCTGAAAGGATCCGTCCCGCGAGTGGGTTCTCGATCCGTTTCTGGATCGTCCGCGCCAAAGGCCTCGCTCCATACGCCGGGTCATAGCCCTCCGCGATCAACTGCTCACGCGCCGCATCACTAAACTCGATCGCAATCCCACGATCATTCAATCGCGAAATCAATGATCCGAGCATGATCCCCGCGATGCCAGTAAGCGTGTCCTTACCAAGTTGA
Organism: bacterium; assembly: GCA_002401225.1. Classification (GTDB taxonomy): domain Bacteria; phylum Planctomycetota; class Phycisphaerae; order Phycisphaerales; family UBA1924; genus UBA1924. The sequence goes on along the minus strand of NVSM01000047.1, from coordinate 2,586 downwards.
TGGAACACAATCGTTTCATCGATCCGGTTAAGCAACTCTGGACGGAAGAACTGTTCGCGCATCCCGACATCAAGATTCACATTCATCTCGCCAGTTTCTAGGTTCGGCTTCATGCCCTTGGCATCAAGATCCGCCCCCGGCCCGCGACGGATTAAATCGCGCACCGCAGCTTCGATCTCCCAATCCTCACTCCCATGCTCAGCCATCTGCAAAATCTTTTGGCTGCCGATATTACTCGTCATCACGACGATCGTGTTTTTGAAATCAACCGTCCGCCCTTGCCCATCGGTCAGCCGACCATCATCGAGCAGCTGCAACAACACATTGAACACATCCGGGTGCGCCTTCTCGATCTCATCGAGCAAGATCACCGCATACGGGCGACGCCGAACCGCTTCGGTCAACATCCCGCCCTCTTCATACCCAACATACCCGGGAGGCGCACCGATGAGCCTACTCACCGCGTGCTTCTCCATGTACTCACTCATATCAATCCGCACCAGCGCATCTTCGGTATCAAACAAGAACTCGGCAAGCGCCTTGCATGTCTCCGTCTTCCCTACGCCTGTAGGTCCAAGGAACAAAAAACTCCCAATAGGTTTCGTCGGATCACCAAGCCCCGCCCGCGATCGACGCACCGCATCGCTCACCGCAACAAGCGCATCGTTCTGCCCTACCACGCGAGACTGAAGATGCACTTCCATCTCAATCAATTTCTCGCGCTCAGATTCGATCAATCGAGAAACCGGAATCCCGGTCCATCGACCAACGATCCGCGCGACCGATTCTGGATCAACCTCTTCCTTAATCAACAGCTCGCCCTTGCTCGCCCGATCATCAATCTGAGCCTCGGCTTGTGCAAGCTGTTTATTCAGCTCAACAAGATCACCATACTGAATCCGCGCAGCCCGCTCCAAATCACCAGCACGCTGCGACTGCTCAAGTTCGACACGCTTGTGCTCGATTTCACCCTTAATATCCCGTACAACATCGAGATCCTGTTTTTCTTCTTCCCATCGCACAGTCAGCGCACCATTCTTCTCACGAAGCTCGGCCAGCTCCCCTTCAACACGCGTAATCTCTTTTTTGTTGGGCTCACTTCCCTCATCAAGCTTCAGCGCCTCGCGCTCGATTTCAAGCTGCATGATCTTCCGACGCAACTCATCAAGCTCCTGAGGCATCGAGTCAATCTCCATCCGCAAAGCACTCGCCGCCTCATCAATCAAATCAATCGCCTTGTCCGGCAAGAACCGCTCCGTAATATACCGATCACTCAACGACGCTGCTGCCAAGATCGCACTATCCTGAATCCGCACACCATGATGCGTCTCGTACCGATCCTTCAACCCGCGCAAGATCGCAACGGTTTCTTCAACGCTTGGCGCAAGCACCAACACCTTCTGGAACCGACRCTCAAACGCCGCGTCCTTTTCAATATGCTTGCGATATTCATCGAGTGTCGTCGCACCAATGCACCGCAGCTCACCGCGTGCCAATGCAGGCTTAAGCAAGTTCCCCGCGCTCACCGCGCCCTCGGCTGCCCCCGCACCAATAATCGTGTGCAGCTCATCAATAAACAGAATCACCTGTCCATCCGCCCCCTCTACTTCACGCAAGACTGATTTTAATCGATCTTCAAACTCGCCTCGATACTTCGCGCCCGCGAGCAACGAGCCGATATCGAGCGCGATGATCCGCTTATCGCTCATCGAACTGGGACAATCCCCATTAACAATCCGCAGCGCGATCCCCTCTGCGATCGCCGTCTTGCCCACACCAGGCTCGCCGATGAGCACCGGGTTGTTCTTTGTTCGGCGCGAGAGCACCTGCATACACCTGCGGATCTCTTCATCGCGACCGATCACCGGGTCGAGCTTGCCGTCGCGTGCCCGATCGGTCAGGTCGATGCCATACTTCTTGAGCGACTCGAACGACGCTTCACCATCAGGATCATTAATATTCGTCACGCCCGAAGCTTTGCGGATTTCCTCAATCGCAGCCTTCACTGTCTTTGGATCAACATTATTCACCTTGAGCACTTCACTGGTGTTGCCCGCGATCTCGGTGAGTGCAATCAACAAGTGCTCGCACGACACAAACTGATCGCCCATCGAACTCGCCGACGCGTCGGCCTTGCCCAAAATCTCCATGATCTCGCGCCCGCTCGAGCCCGCACCCGACGAGGTCTTGGGCAGCCGACCAAGTTCAGACTTCACAATCTGCGTCAACTGCGCAATCGGCGATCCGATCTTCTTCAAGATCGCCACCACCGGGCCATTGGTATCTTCTATAAGTGCCTCAAGCACATGCAGCGATCCAACCTCAGGGTTCGTTGCAGTCATCGAGCTCTGCTGAGCCTGGGCGAGCGCCTGCTGGGCGAGTGTTGTCAGTTTATCCATACGCATGGTGGTGTCCTCCTTATGTATACCTACACACAAGAGAAACCATGCAACTGGCGCGCCACCACCCGAACCTACACAAAACCCGCCTTCTTATCCGCTATTGCCCACTGCTTATTGCCCATTGCCCCTCTTCCATCTTCTTCTCCCTTCTCCCACTGCCAACCTGACAGCACCAACCCCGTAT
>NVSM01000046.1 GCA_002401225.1 bacterium | reverse complement strand
GGCCTCCGGGGGAGGTGCCCGCAGGGCGGAGGGGGTATTCTCTTTTTCTTCTGTTTCACTTTGCATCGCTCTCAAGACCCCCTCCGTCACGCTTCGCGTGCCACTTCCCCCACAAGCGTGGGGGAGGCGATATGAAAGAGAGAGCTGCGGGTGCCCTGCTTCATCCCGGAGGGTGAAGCAGGAACGGGCATCGTTTGCACTCCTAAGACCTGCTTTGCCCTCCCTTTGGTCGGGTCAGAAGCAGGGCACCGGCACCGGGCGTTGATATGAAAAAACCGCTTCCAGACGGTCGCGGCTCGTTGATGTTGATTGCTTTGCTTGATATCACTCTGCCAGCGGATCTGGACGGTAGAGCTTCACGCCCAGTGCCCAGTTCTTCTCGGTGAAGTTCCCGCCGAGCGAGAACTGTGCATCGCGGTCTGGACGAGCAGCTGAGAGGGCCATGATGGTCTTGGCATCGAGGTTGTCGATAAGTGAGACCAAAACCGCTTCAGGCGATGATGGGATCTTGGCAGCACCATATTCTGGGCGTTCGTGATGCGAGATGATGATGTGTTGAAGGATGGTCAACGCGCCCGCTGGCATGCGTGTGCCGGTTTCGGCCATCATCTGCTGGGCCTTATCGTGGAGCATAATCGCACCTTCGRCAAGRTGCCCGATGAGTTCGCCACGRTCGGAGTAKCCGAASCCRCGATCRAAGAACARCTCGCGGGTYTTGCCCAGGTCATGGAGGAARAGCCCCATGAGGACGATGTCGCGGTTGATCTTKGGATACAAAGGCGTGATGGCATCGGTGATCTGCATGAGKGTCAGSGTGTGTTCGAGCAACCCGCCGAGGTAGGCRTGRTGGAGSCGAACRGCTGCGGGCGCGGTRCGGAACCCGTCCATCAARTGCTCRTCWGCRAGGTAAGTCTTGGCCAACGCTTGCATTGCAGGATGCTTGAGCGTRTCGAGCAACGCGACGACCTCAGCGAACATCTCTTTGGGGTCGCGTTTAGACGATGGCAAGATGTACCGGAGTTCCTCCGGGGTTGGCTCATGTGGATCGATCTGGTGGATGATGATCTGGAGTTCGCCTTGGTAGGATTGGGTTTCGCCTTCGATCCAGACGAAGCCGTCGGTCGGGAGCTTGCGGAAGGTTGATTCTTCGATCGACCACRTTCGGCCGGCAGCCTGGAGGCTCGAATCTCCAAGCAAACAGCGGAGGTATGGTTTGCCCTTTTGGGTGGTCCCGAGTTGGGCGTTGGCGATGGAATAGATTCCATCRAGGCGCTCGGAAGGTTTCATCTCGGAAAGGGTTCGTCTGGCGGTGTGTGTACTCATAGGGTGAGCATAGTTCTGCTCGGATAGATTCTCCATGATCCCCAGCATTGATCTCGGATGGGGTACACTTGTGATTCTGAATCAAATGGACGCAGACGAGGAAGGGCAGCATTGCGCATGGCTGATACAAGGAGCAGACGCAAACTTGGGATTCGGGTGATCGGTGCCCTTGCGGGCTCGTGCATCGCCAYTGGTGCCGGTGCGGGCGAAGTTGGATATATCGAAGTATCTACAAACCAGTCAGAACCCATCGCGGATCGTTCGTTCGATACGGTCAACTTCCCGATCGAAGCGGTCGCTGGGCAGATCAAAATCGCTGCGCGAGGCGGGTGGATTTGGAAAGAAGGACAAACCCATCGCATTGTCCTYGATCACGATGTCGATGTAGTCCTCGGCGAGCATCAGTTCTTGGCCGCCCATGCCAATCTTTGGCTCCGCAAACTCTCATCAGATTCGGCGACTGGCACGAGCCGCTATCAGGTCTATGCGATCTTTGAGAATCTCCGATCAGCCGACGGCACGATTAGGATGAAGGCCAAGCAGCTCCCAGTGCGAGGCGTGATCGAGATCAGCGRACGGATCTCGATGAAACTCGATGCGAGATTCGATGGGGCACCGAAATCCAAATCGGAAATCGGTAAGTTTGTCGAGCGCACAAACGCGGTCTTCGCTCAGCGAGTGCTTGGGGCAGCGGGCACACAGACAGAACAAACGACAGCAAAGGCCCGCCCTTGGTCGTCGGGGGCAGCTCAAGCAACTTTACAGACAGGTGACACTGCAACGACCAATGCTGGTGTGCAAGATGATCCGCGCGGGCCGATCTTCCATCCCAACGGCGTGTTTTCGATCGCGATTGGTGGACGCATTGTAATCGATGGTGCGACTTCGGGCAATGGATCAAWCATCACCGCAGACGGCGGCGTGACGATTCAGTATCAAGATCCTGCGAATCAAAGATGGATCGACTTTAAAGCAGAACGGGTGGTGGTTTTTACCACAGGCGATTCGCCGATCACCGGCGTAACTCGATTAGGTGCGAACCAGATCGAAGGCATCTATCTCGAAGGCGGCGTCTTTGCGGGTGATGATCAATGGTCGATGCGTTCGCCTCGCATGTATCTTGATGTGGCGAACAACAAAGCGTTGATGCTCGATGCGGTGTTCTGGACGACCGATCAGAAGACCGCGATGCCTTTGTATGTGCGGGCAAAGAGCATCCGCCAGACCGCCCAGCATGAGTTTGCTGCGAGCAAAGCCAAGATTTCAAACACTGCGTTCTTCGAGCCTGATCTCACGATCGGCGTTTCGGATATCAAGGTAACACTCGAACAAGGCTCAGATTCTTTGATCGACAACACCCGCCCTTCGGTGCATGTTGAGGGAAAAAGCGTCACGCTCAATGCCGGCTCTGTCCCGATTCTTTGGTTGCCCGGATTCAAAGGCAACCCCGGATCGTTCCCGCTTCGTCAGGTGACTGTTACCGATTCAAACCGTTCTGGGCTTGCGATCAAAACGCGTTGGAATGCGATCTCGCTTTTGAATATTGATGGCCCACCCGGGGTCGATGTCGATCTGAATCTTGATCTGTATGCAGAACGCGGAGTGGGCTTTGGGGTGCAGGCGGATTGGGAAACAACCCAACATCGTGGCGGGCTCTTTTCGTATTTGCTCGCTGATGACAACGGGACCGATATCACGCCTTCGGGACAACGCATCGAACGCGATAATGAGATTCGAGGCATCTTTGCGATCAATGATATCTGGGAGTTCACAGATTCATGGACATTGGTGACTGAACTGAGCTATGCGTCGGACGAGGCCTTTGTTGGTGCGTTGTTCAATGAACGAGGGCGCAATGCGGAAGATTTTCGCAGTGGCTTGCAGCTTGAACGCCGAAGCGATGATTCATACTTTGCTCTTGAGTTGAGTTCGACGGTGAATGATTTTATTGTTCCCGAACACAAGTTGCAATCGCCGGGCTATTCGGTCAATAAGTTGCCCGAGGTGCGGTTTGTGTCGTTGGCGAAGGATGTTCTTCCAGAGATCCAACCCGGATTGTTGACCTATTCATTCGAGGCGCGAGCTGGCGTTCTTCGTTTGTCATTTTCAGAGGTCGCTGCGAGTGCGTATGGGTTCACAACCAACTCGTTGGCCGACGATGCCTTTGGCACGCTGGCGAGTGAATCATTGGGTGATAAGTTTCGCGCGTTGGGGCTCGATGAATCAGCAGTCACTCGGCTCGATACTCGTCATGAACTTCGGGCGAGATTTGATCTCGGGCCAGTACGCGTCGTCCCGTTTGCAGTCGGGCGGGCTACGGCATACGACAACTCGTTCGATGCGTTTAGCCCAGGGCAAGATGAAGATATTCGGTATTGGGGTGGCGGGGGCGTGACGCTTTCGACGACTGTATCGAAGATTAATAACGCTGCCGAAAATCGTTTCTTTGATATCCATCGGCTGCGTCATATTGTCGAGCCTTCGATCACGATCTGGGGTGGCGATTCAAACTTTGAACAAACCGATGTGCCCATCTTTGATGATGATGTCGAAGGCTTGATCGAAGGTACCGCGTTCCGCGCAGCGTTAGATCAAACATGGCAAACCAAACGCGGCGGCGTCGGACGATGGCGCGATGTCGATGTTCTCAAAGTACGATCAGAATATGTCTGGACGAGTGACGATGCTGGTTCATCACCGATTCCGCAGTTCTATTCATCACGCCCAGAACTCTCGAACCCAGGCGAATACATCAGCACGAGTGCGGTGTGGCAGCCGACGGAAGTCTTGGCGTTCGCAGGCGAGATTGTCTATGACCTTGATCTGAGCAAGACGGCTCGGGCGAGTGTCGGCGCGATCATTGAGCATCGTCCGGGGTTCACAACATCGATCGAATATCGAGAGGTTCAGCCTTTGGATGCGACCTTTGCTTCGCTCGCAGCGCGATATCGAATCACCGATAAATATGCAGTGAATACAAGTTTGAACTACAACTTTGATCTCGATGATTTTCAGACCTTTGGTGCCCAGGTCATGCGTCGGTTCCAGATCGGGACGCTGGGAGCAACGATCCAGTATAACAATATTCAGGGCGAAACCAGCTTTGGTTTCATCTTCCGCCCCGGTGGGTCGCGTGGCGATTTGCCTATTGATCCATCATGGGGCGGATGAGTTGGGTTGTTGATATTTGGCGAAACGCTAGCAGGTTTTAAACATATTCATCTGCGCTTTGGTCGCGACTTCGCATGCGACAGGGTGATCAACATCGACGCGATATTCACCTGAGAAGCACCCGGTGCAATAGTGCTTAGGCTCTTGGTTCATCACGCTGAGCATGCCCTCTTGGCTGAGGAAGTGCAGCGAATCTACCCCGAGAAACTCACGGATCTCTTCGACGGTTCGTCCGTGTGCAATCAACTGATCACGATCGGCAAAGTCGACACCAAAGTAGCACGGGTGTTTGATTGGCGGGCACGAGATTCGAAGATGAATTTCCTTTGCGCCCGCTTCACGGAGTTGGATCATTTTGAGTCGGGTGGTGGTTCCACGGACGATGGAATCATCAACGATGATGAGTCTTTGATCGCGGACAACCTCGGAGATCACATTGAGCTTGAGCCGAACCGCAGCAGCGCGTTCTTCTTGGGTTGGTTTAATAAATGTACGCCCAACATAGCGATTAGGGACGATTCCTTCACGATAGGGGATTCCAGATTCGATCGCATAGCCGTTGGCTGCGCTGCGCCCGGAGTCTGGCATGGGCATGACAAAATCTGCTTCGACAAAGGCTTCTTGGGCAAGTTTGGCACCGAACTGTTCACGCGTGATTTGGACATTTTGGCCGAAGACATTCGATGCAGGGCTGGCAAAGTAAACATGCTCGAAGATGCACTGGGCAAGTGGTTCAGAGGGTGCAGCGAATCGACGAGAGGACATGCCTTCGTTGGAGAGCGTGATGATTTCGCCGGGTTCAACTTCACGAATGAACTCTGCGCCGATGACATCGAACGCAACGGTTTCTGAAGCGACCACGAACTTGCCCGATGGCAACTTGCCCAAAACCAAAGGCCTCCATCCCCAAGGATCACGGGCCGCTTCGATCCGATCAGTAAAAAGCAGCACGAGCGAAAAAGCGCCGAGCAGATTGCGCATGGTTGCTGCAACCGGATCGGGCAAGTCGCGTTGTTCGGGCGATGCGAGGAGATGAATAATGATTTCGGTATCGGAGGTTGTGTGGAATAGGCGTCCGACGCGCGAGAGTTCTTTTCGCCATTCATCGCCGTTGACGAGATTACCATTGTGGGCGATGGCAATTGGCCCGGCGAATGTAGTTTCAACCAATGGCTGGGCATTCTTGAATGAAGAACCGCCCGATGTTGAATAGCGATTGTGTCCGATTGCACCATGATTCGCGTTTGGTGCGTCGGTATGGTTGTATAGTTTTTCGAGTTTGCCGATGGTGTCGTTATCGAACACATCAACAACGAGCCCTTGGCCGGTATGCGCTTCGATCATCTGGCCATCAGTCACCGCGATCCCGGCAGCTTCTTGCCCCCGATGTTGCTGGGCAAATAATCCAAGGTAGGCTTTACGGACAGCATCAGGATCGTTCCAGATCCCGATCACGCCGCATTTTTCTTTGGGTTGATCGGTTCGCACGGGCGTGTGCTTTGCACAGGCGCACGCGTTCTTCGTTGGCCGATGTGGCTGATTCGATGAGACGGGTAGAGAAAAACTCGTCGGCATGAACTGGCTCCGATCACGGTAGATTCGTGGATCAATGGCAGAAGAGCACGAGTCTAGCACGCCGAAGAAATCAGAACCTAGAGCGGGTCAATATTTTCCACACGATCACATAATCCCTCATCCGCAGCCCGCCCAAGGAAGGTCGTAATCGCGTCTCGCCCTGTTTGTCCCATATCAAGTGTCAGCCCAGAGACATACATCGCGAGGTACCGATCGACGAGTTCTGGATCGTCCCATTCGGTGCGATCGCCTTTGTTGAGTTGGAGATATAGCCGAGATGCTTCGCCCATTCGTACACAGCACTGGACAGAAGCATTGAGGACATCGGCCAGTTCTTTGCAGGTGCCTTCGCCGAAGCGTTGATCGAGGTCTCGGCGGATGACATTCAATCCCAAAGGCAATGGTTTGCCCGTCTGCTCGTGCCACCACTTGCCCATATCCCCGATCTCACGCAATCCCATCTCGCCATAGGTCAACTGGGCTTCGTGGATAAGTAACCCTGCATCAACCTGCCCGCTGGCGACGGCTCCCGGGATATCAGAGAAGAGTAACTCTTGGAAATTAAAGTCGCCGATCGCCATGCGCAAGCCCATGCAGGCTGAGGTATTGATGCCAGGGATGCCAACGGTACAATCGGCATCTTTGAGATCGTCGAGGGTCCGGAATGGGGAGTCTGCTGCGACAACGATGCGTGGGCCATAGTTTTCGCCGAAGGATCCGCCCGAGGCGGTCATGGCATATCGGTCGGCAATCGCTGGATAGGTGGCGCACGAGATCGCGGTGATGTCATACGCCGAGTCAGACCCGATCACGAGTTTGTTGAGTTCTTCGACATCGCGAGCGAGCAGGTTGAACTTGAATCGCCCGGTCTCGACCTGAGGCTGACCGAGATCGCCATCGATCGGTGTGCCGTCAGGATTCCGAACCCCAATCAAAGGCCACCACATCACCAGATCGTCAGAATCGGGCGAGTGGGCGAGGTTGAGTTCGATGGTTTGGGTGCTTGGCATGTGTAAGTTTAATACTGCTGGATCGAAGGATCAATCTTAAGTCCCCACCAGTTAATTCCGCCGGCGACGGATCGGGTGCCGGCGAGCCCTTGCTGTTGCATGTATTGGGCGACCTGGAGCGAGCGTTTTCCGGATCGGCACAAGATGGCAATGGTAGTGTCCTCATCAACATCGAGTTCGTTAATCCGAGCGGGGATATCACCCATCGGGATATGCAGTGCCCCGGCGATCGACGAGGTTTCGAGTTCGTTCGATTCTCGGATATCGATGAGCAGAAAATCGGTAGTTCCTGCATCTTTATGGAGGGCAGCGGTGTCGGGCGCGGAGATTTCAAGTTCTGGCTTGAATGGCCAGCGGGGTGGGTTGGCATCCGTTTTTGAATCAGTCATTGTCGGCTGTTTCCTCTGTATCTATCTGAGGCGTGGGTTGAGGCGTCGGAAACCCGGATGACCAGGTATCAGCGGTTTGGGTTCGTTTGTATGGCTGAGACGGAGAGAGTGTTGGTTCTGAGAGTTTGCCCGTGAGAGCAAGGTAGCCAAAGGCATAGGGCGAGCCGATGAATGATCGGCCGAGATCGTAGAAGGTGAAAAGGGCATCGTTGATCCAAGCGATCGAGGCGCTTTGTTGCATGTAGAGTGCATCGTTGGTGGTGGGGTATCGGCCATAGATTCGGGGTGGATCTGTTTTTTTAACCATTCCAAAGAGAGTAAGCGTTGGCGAATGAGCGACGCTGTCCATCGGGGCGATGTACTGAGTCGGCGACCAATCAACCCGAGGCTTGGGTGTAGTGACAAGCAGATCCTGTGATGGGTTTTCAAGAGCGGTATTGTTCTGAGGCTGTGTGCGAAATGTGGGCGAGCGATAGATGCCGCCAAGGGTTGGGCGATCGTTGAGCGGCTGGGTGCAGCCGCCCAGTAGCAACAAACTTAAGATGAAGAGAAACGAATGAAAAGCCATAGAGCCATGATACGCACGGGTTTGGGGAGAGTATGGGCAGGTCGTGGACTATGCTTGAGGTGCATATGGCCAAGAACAAGAAGAAATCCAAGCAAGGCCCACCGAGTTATAACAATCGGCGGGCGCTCTACGACTATTTCATCGTTGACACGATGGAGGTCGGGATTGTGCTTGAGGGTTCAGAGGTCAAAGCCATTCGCGAGGGGAGTTGTTCGCTCAAGGAAGGGTATATCAGCGTCGATCTTGAGCCCCCTCGGCTGACGCTTCATCAGATCAATATCGGTATCTATCAACCCGCCGGGCAGCTTAACCATATCCCCAAGCGAGATCGTATCCTGCTGGCCAAGAAGAGAGAGATCATCAAGCTTGCCCGCGAGGTCGATCAAAAGGGCGTGACGCTCGTGCCTTTGGAGATGTATTTTTCGCAGGGGTTGGTCAAGATCAAACTGGCGGTTGCCAAGGGCAAAGCCCAACACGACAAACGAAAAGCAATCGCTGATCGCGAGAATCAACGCGAAATGCAGCGGGCGATGTCGAAGTTTTCAAACTAGGAAGCCTGTTTTTATTGAGTTGGAGCAGTAAAAAAGCCCATGCAGTTGCACGGGCTTTGTGTATTGTTTTGATTCGGCTTAGATGCCGACGGCTTTTGATGTTTTTGCCATCGAGAGCATGAGCTTGGCACATTCCTTTTCGCGGGTGATTTGTTCAACCGCTTCGAGCTTGTTGGGTGCATCTTCAGGAACGATGCGAGCTTCGGCTTCGGCGAGCTGGGCGCGAGCTTCGGACTCGATGATTTCTTCTGCTGCGATTGCACGCTCTGCGAGGATGACCAACTCGTTGTTGCTCATTTCGAGGAAGCCGCCTTCGATGAGGTACTCGCGTGATCCCGAGCCGTTTTCTGCGGGGAAGTCCAAGCGGAGTTTGCCAAGACCCAAGCGTGAGACCATTGAGGCTCCGCCATGCTGGAAACCGATCAGGCCATCCCAAGCAGGGACGGAGGCATAGGTCACTTGTTCATTGAGCAACTCGGCACTTGGGGTGACGAGACGGCATGTGAGGGTGTTGTCAGCCAACGAACGATCCTTCCAAAGACCCATTCAAACGACCAAATCGCATCCATTGCGAGTAGCCGATCACGGGGAGGGATGRTAGCCCAGAGATGCCAGCAGATCAGTCGTCATTCTTGGTGAAATTCTGCTCGATTCGGTGAAGCGAATCGCGGATATCCGTCAATAACTCGGTTGTCTGAAGATTAGCAATAGCTGGGGTCGCAGGTTGGGCAATCGCTGCAATTGGGGATGCTCCCGCATTTGTCCGATCTCGCTGGTCGAGCACAGCCTGACGGAAGGCTTTGGTATCGACTATACCAACAAGATTGACCAATGCGCCGCCGGTAGGGGAGGACTGCCCAGCGGTCTCCACTTTGAACCCGTGAATGCCAAAGTGGCGCATGATGGGGCCTTGGAAGAGCTGGAGATCGGTGATTTTTTCGAGCGGGATCGTGGATTCGGTCTTGTTCCAGATGCCCTTTTTGATGTTGAGCGTATGCTCGGTCAGTTCGCAGCTCATGTTGGCCAGCACCCGGTCAATGAAAACACGGGCAATGAGTACATATATGATTGCGATTGGGATGGTGACAATGAGTATGCAAAGTACAAAGACCGGCTGCCATATCCAGTAGGATTTAACTTTCGGATCGAACTCGGCTTTGCGGAGAATGGTTGGTTCGTTCATACCCCGAGTATATCAGCCTCGGCGAGGGTATGGGTCTAGGCTCTGCTATGAATCGTCGGGAAGTCGTGACTATTTTAGTGCTGATTGTATTGTGCATCGGTATCGGTGTGCTTCGGCTCATGGTCGGGAGCGATGGATTCGGATTTTCGGACAACGAAACAATCATGCAACTGCGATACAACCGTGTCGCGGTCGGTGGGATTGTTGGCGCATCGCTCGGGTTGGCCGGTGCGTTGTTGCAATCGTTGTTGAGAAACCCACTCGCAGCACCGGGGTTGATGGGGCTCAGCGCAGGCGCGGGCTTTGCCGTGACACTGACCACCTGGATTCAAGGCGCAGCGATCGGWGCRASSMTRGCTGCMTTCCCMGCKTTRRCYGGRGCGATCGTKGTGCTKGTGTTTGTGTGGGCATTGAGCCARCGCMRAGGGYTRATCGATCCGGTGACGATGATMTTGRTSGGSGTRATYGTGTCGGTGATCYTSGGYGCRGSSACCATGTTGATTGCATCATTGATGCCCGATCGCGGGTATTCGGTCTCGCGGTGGATGATGGGGATGCTTCGCGAGGACATTGAGATTCGGGATGTATGGATCGCAGGAATGGTGTTGTTGGTGAGCGTTGGATGGGGGATGTGGGCTGCCCGATCATTCGATGCGATGGCCCTCTCCGAAGATGAAGCAAGATCCGTTGGTGTGCATGTCGGTGCAATTCGGCTCGGCCAGCTTGTTGGCGCAGGTGCATTAACCGCGATTAGTATTGTGCTTGCAGGACCGATTGGTTTTGTCGGGTTGGTGTGCCCGCACATCGTGCGTGTGTTGGCTGGACCTTCGCATCGGACGCTGGTGATTGGGTCGGCGTTGTGTGGGTTCGCACTCGTCGTCGGCGCAGATACATTCGTGCGCGTAGTCGCGACGGATGCAGGGCGGATTCCGATTGGTGTTGTCACTTCATTGATCGGCGGCCCGGTGTTTCTGATCCTGCTGCTCAAGCAACGACGATCGTTTTAGATCGGGTGCCACGCCTTGACCGTCTTCGGCAAGGTGTGTCTTCGTAGATATGAGTGGAAGTTAAGACACTGCTTGCCGAAGACGGTCAAGCAGTGGTACCCAGATTTAAGTCTTCCCATTGCCTACTGCCTATTGCCCATTGCCTTCTTATTAGGCATTGAAATACCGTGCATCTGGGTGATGGGCAACGACAGCGCAGGTGGATTGTTCTGGATCGATCTGGTGATTTTCGGTGAGGTCGCACCCGATGCGTGATGGATCGAGCAGACGCCAGAGGATTTCGTGATCGGCCATGTTTGGACATGCCGGGTAGCCGAACGAGTAGCGTGAGCCACGATATTTTTGTTTAAAAAGTTCAGGGATATCGTGTGCGTCCTCGTGTCCGAATCCGAGTTCGGTGCGGATGCGTTTGTGCCAGAACTCGGCGAGTGCTTCAGCGGTTTCAACACCGATCCCGTGCCAGTAGAGATAATCCTGATACGCGTCGGCTTCAAAGAGTTTCTTTGTGTGCTTGGTGATCTGTGGGCCCATCGTCACACACATCATCGCAATTACATCACGCGATCCCATCGCATCGCACTCGGCTTGGTCTTTGTAGTAGTCCGAGATGCACAAGAACTTGTTTGCATTCTGGCGAGGGAAGCTGAAGCGTTCGATCTCGTGATCATGATCGTCTGGGTCGTAGACGATCAGGTCATTGCCTGCGGATGTGCAGGGGAAGTAGCCGTAGACGACCTTTGGCTGGAGGATTGGCTCGGCCAAGCACTGGGCGCAGAGTTCCTTGAACTTTGGACGCGCGACTTCGTCGAGGAGTTGTTCGTATTCGGCCTTGGACTTTGACCCGCGCTTGAGTTGCCATTGGATCGCGAACAAAGCAGTGGGATTGATGTAGGCGAACAGGTCGCGGAGGTTGTGCTGCTCGTTGACGGTCGAGCCCCAGAACGGAGGCGTGGGTGCTGCATTCGTGCGATCGATTTCTGAACGGGAAAGTGTCGCGGTTGCGATAGGGGTTGCGATGTCTCCTGATTCAAGCTTCGCGACGGATTCTTTGCGAACGGCTTGGCGTTCGTCCGCAGCGGTTTGCAACGGTGCGATCTGACCGGAAACGATCGCGTTCATGATGTCGAGCCCATCGAACGCGTCTTTTGCATAAAGCAAATCGCCCTTATATACAGAGCGAAGATGTCCCTCGGCATATGTCCGCGTTAATGCTGCGCCGCCGAGGATCACGGGGACATCGATGCCCATTGTATTGAGTTCGCGGAGGTTGTCCTCCATGACATTGACGGATTTGACAAGCAATCCCGAAAGCCCGATCGCATCAGCGTTGGTCTCGGCGAAGGATTTGAGGATGTTGTCGATGGGTTGTTTGATGCCAAGGTTGTGAACGGTGAAGCCGTTGTTGGTCAGAAGGATATCGACGAGGTTCTTGCCGATGTCGTGGACATCGCCTTTGACGGTCGCGAGTACGATCGAGCCTTTGGATTGTGCGTCGGCTTTGTCCATGAATGGTTCGAGGAGCGACACTGATTTTTTCATCACACCCGCGCTTTGAAGCACAAATGGCAGTTGCATCTGTCCTGAGCCGAACAACTCGCCGACGGTTTTCATGCCCGCGAGGAGGTGGTTGTTGATGATCTCAAGAGGTGTATATTTCGATCGTGCTTCTTCGAGTGATTCGGGAAGAAACTCATGCTCGCCGTCGATGATGTGTTTGCGGAGCCGATCTTCGAGATCGAGATCCATGAACGAAGTGGTGTCTTTTTCTTCGGTTGCATCCGTGAAGAGTTCGATGAATGAATCGAGAGGGTCGTAGCTGGTGTCGGTGATGCCTGTTGGTAATCCTGTGCCGCCGATGGATGGATCTCGCCGGTCATAGATCAGGTTCAGTGCAGCCATTTTTTGATCTTCAGGAATTCGATTCAAAGGCGTGATCTTCGAGGCATGCACAATCGCACTCGTCATGCCGGCCTGGACGAGTTCGTGCAGGAATACAGCGTTGAGTATTGTGCGGGAGACGGGTTTGAGTCCGAAGGAGACATTGGATAAGCCGCAGGTAAGTTGGACGCTCGGATGGGCTTCGACGATGCGTCTGGAGCCTTCGATCAGTGCGTGTGCGCTGCGTCGATCGGAATCAAGACCTGTCGAGATCGGGAGCACCAATGGATCAATAAACAGATCAGATTCGGCAAGCCCATGAACACTTGTCGCGCGTTTGATTGCTCGTTCGGCGATTTCAAACTTGCGATCTGCGGTGCGGGCCATGGCTTCTTCGGGGTCTTCGTCGATGGTGCCGATGACGAGTGCGGCGCCGTAGTCTTTGGCGAGCTTGCAGAGTTGGTCAAACCGATCTTCGCCGTCCTCGAAGTTCGCCGAGTTGATGATGCACTTGCCGCCGGCTGCCTTGAGCCCGGCTTCGATGGTCTCATGTGATGTCGAATCGAGCATCAGTGGGGCGTCGGCCTGCTGGACAAGGCGCGAGATTACCTCGTGCATATCTGTAGGCCCGTCGCGACCAGCGACATCAACATTGACATCGAGGATGTGCGAGCCGTCCTTCACCTGATTTTTGGCCAGCGAGCAGATGCCCTCCATGTCTTGGGTTTCGAGCAAGCGTTTGAATGCACGCGATCCCGAGGAGTTGCACCGTTCGCCAACAATCAGGAACGATGCGTCTTGGCGATATTCAACCGCCGAGTACAACGACGAACACGCGTGGGTGATGGTGGTCTTTGGTCGTTCGCCCAAAGTTGTATTTTCGACGAGATTGGCGAGGTAGCTGATGTGTTCGGGGGTTGTGCCGCAACATCCACCGACAGCGTTGATGAGTCCTTCGTGGATGAAAATCTCCATCGCGTCTTGGAATCCCTGCGAGGTCAGCGGGTAGAGCGTTTCACCTTTGACCAGTGCGGGCAACCCGGCGTTAGGCATGACGGTGATGAGCCGATCCCATTTGCTCGCCAGCGTGCGTACGGTCGAGACCATTTCGACTGGGCCGGTGGCGCAGTTGAGCCCGAGGGATGCGATGGGCAGCGGGCGGAGGGCTTCGATTGCCGCTTCGATCGAGGTGCCGATGAGCATGGTCCCGGTTTGTTCAATCGTGATCGAGACCATGATCGGCACGGAATCTGGATCGAGATCGAGCTGGGTCGCCGCGAGTCGAATGCCCGCGACAGCTGCTTTGATTTGGAGGAGGTCTTGGCAGGTTTCGAGCAGGACGGCATCAACGCCGCCCTTGATGAGTCCGCGTGCAGCGTCGGCGTAGGAGTCGCGGAGGTCATCGAAGGAGATTTGTCCGAGCGTGATGAGCTTTGTGCCAGGTCCAAGCGAGCCGGCGACAAACCGGGGTTTGTCGGGCGTTGAAAATTCGTCGGCTGCTTTGCGCGCGATGGTGGCAGCGGCGAAGGAGAGTTCTTCAGCACGATGTGCAAGATCAAACTCGCCGAGCGTATGGGCAGCCGCGCCAAAGGTGTTTGTCGTGACGACATCTGCGCCGGCGCGGAAATAGTTGGCATGAATTTCTTGGATGATGTCCGGGCGCGAGAGGCACAGGACATCTGGGCAGTTCTCGCATCCCATGTAATCAGTTTCGATATCGAGTTCGTAGCCTTGGGTTTGTGTACCCATCGCGCCGTCCCAGATCAGGACGGTGTTCTTGAGTGTTTCGATCAATGACGGTTTGGTGGGCGAGCTCATGCGTGGACTATATCCGATTATGCGGATGAAGGAATGAAACTTGTGTAGAATATAAAAAAACCGGGTCGAAATGACCCGGCTGTGCGATTCAGGTTTGGGAAACTCGGCGAGTTATGGACACCCAGCAGAGAACTCTTGCAAGAATGTCGAAATATCAAAGAAGTTGAGCAGGCCATCGTTGCTCAAATCGGCACTGATATCGCCCGCGTTGAATGCGATGAGGAATGCCGAGATATCAAAGAAGTCAAGCTGCCCAYCATCGTTAAAATCTGCGGGGCAAGCCGGTGGTGGATCTTCACAGAAGACACTTGAGATCAAGAAGGCGTCAACGCCAGCTTCAACGACAGAACTGTTGAGCGAGTCCTCCGCGATAAACTGGACACGGACCGCATTCGTTGGAGTGATGTAGTCACTCACACGGAAAAGGGTTGTAATCCATCCGCCTTTTGATTCTGCAGAATCAGGGCCAACGATTTCAAGATTTGTCCAACTCTCACCATTGTTATTCGAAATATTCACGGTGAATACATCTTCATTTGGTGCCGAACCGGTGCCTGCGCCTGTATTGTCGAACCAGCGGGCGTACGAGAGCCATGCGTCTGAAATACCAGACAGGTCGTACTGAGGCGATGTAAGGATGGTTTGACCACCATCGACATCGGTGTTGCCCGGTGCGTTTCCAGTGAGGAAGGCATTCCCTGAGCCATCGGCATCGATGACAGGGTCGCCGCGATTTGCAGAGCCGGCGGGTGAGCCGCGTYCCCATTGGCCAGAACCTGTACCAATAACTGGTCCAGAAACAGTCCAGCCAAGATCTGCTTCAAAGTCGTCAACAAACTCTGAGATAAAGCTGCCTACATTGACTGGTGCTGGCGATGAAGATCCGCCTGCTGGAAAAGTGATTTCGCCAGCAATCTCCCAATCAATCGAGATATAGAAGTTGACGGTTTCGTCACAACTAAACGCAGGCAGTGTCGCGAGGTAGCTGTTGAGACCATCAGCAGCAAGAGGAATGCTCGAGAATGGGCCCCCGCCTATAGAATAGAACAGTGTTTCAGATCCAGGGATCACGGTGTCAATAAATGGATTTACAGTCAGTGGGAACTGAAATGCAAGACCGGGATCAACAGAGCTTGGTGGATCAATCGCAAAGATTGGATCGATGAATGTCAGGTCTTCTAGACGGGCATTGAGGCGGTATCGCTGAACATTGTTTACATTCATAGAACCTTCGACAACAAAGTAGAAGTCGCCCGCATCGAGTGTGTCAAAGACCATTGTCTCGGGCTGGCCCAATACGCCGCTGTTAATGATTGCGATACTGATCCCATCACTGTTCCGTACAATGAGTTGTAGGTTTTCGATGCTGTTGTAATCAGTGAGAACCCCGGAATCGCAGTTCTGGGTTTGTGGGCCTTGCTCATATATACCAGCATCAGGCGTAACTGTGAATACAACTCGCGCAGGTTCTGAAACAGTGATGCGGAAATAATCCTGATCAGAGTTGTCGTCAATCGCGAGATTGTCAGCATTCACTTCGTCACCAATGAGCATGGAACCCAAGTCCGTTGCTTGTGCAATACTGTCGTTGGGTTCAGAAACATCTCCGTAATGGCGTAGTCCGTTGAGTACATCATCGAGTTGTGGGCCTGAAAATGCAGTGGAAAAGAATGGTTCCATCAGAATGGTTTGATTTGTTGGACACACATGATTCATTCCCAATCCGTGCCCGTGCTCGTGGGACGCGACCTGAACGAGCTTGAATGAGCCATTGCCGATATCATCATAAAATGTGTCAAAGGCATCAAAGATCATATCGCCACCAAAGGGTGGGAATCGGTTAAATGCAAGCACGCCAAAGTTGCCGTCGAGTGGGAAGTTGTATCCTGCGATTCGGATATCGCCTCGGACACCAAGAATTCCTGGAGCAAAGGTGCCAATGAATGCTCCATCATCATTGGGTTCATAGACATAGGTCGTCCCGATAAGATCTTCCCAGTCTTGGAATACTGAGTGGAACAGGTTTTGCCAGGTTTGTCGATCGGGGTACAAACCATCAAGCCAAGCAAAGAGTGTCGATGCTCCTGATCCCAGACTGTTGCTCGAAACAAATGAGCCGTCGAGAGCGAATGAGTAGGTAAGTGTGGTTGGGTCACCTTGGCCAAGCCCGCCGCCATTGGTTGCCGTGCTTGTCCAACGATCATTTTGTTGAAACCGAGACGAGTCTTGATTTGCCGTTTGATAGCCGAGAAGTTGGCTGATCGTATATACAAATTTTTTGTTTGTTCCGGGTGCGAAGCACATTGCGGATGTTGCAGGCTCGCCTTGTTCTATTGAGGAAACGATGTTGTCGATGATTTGGTTTTGGTCATTGGTGAAGTTCGCTCTGATTTCTGGAGTGGATATGGATTCAAGGAACTCACTCGGGTTGAGCTGCCCAGCTTGCTCCGATGGAGCAACGGGGGGGGCATAGCCTTGAGATCCAACACCGCCGGCCTGCGCAATTTTTGCTTGTTGGCCTTGGGGCAGCATCATGAACATGCGAGAAGCAATGTCTTGCTTGAGGAGTTGGTCGGGGTGCGCGATCGCATCTGGGTACTGATCGACAACCGTCGGCGTAATTTGCGCGACAGCCTGTCCAGCGATGGAACTCATCAAGAGAATAAACGGCAAGTTCAGCGTTGAGTACTTCATTTTTGGAATCCTTTTTAATCGTAAACATATTGTATGACACAGGTTGTCTGATACTCAAGGCAATACTTGCCACTTGGTCATACTCTTTTTGTCCTTGCCCAAATAACACACTCTGCTGCAAGAGAGAACGGATTGGTCGGCCGGTTGTCAGAAAAAAAAATCGGCTTTATCGGACTGGTTGAGGTTTTCTTGAACACCCTCGATAGACGAAAAGGGTCCATGAACACTTGTGATGCTCATGGACCCCTCTTGTTTTTTAGGCAGATGATTGTTTACGGACAGCCGGCGCTGAACTCGCTCAAGAATGCCGAGACATCAAAGAAGTTGAACATGCCATCTCCTGTGAAGTCCGCTGCTGCTTCCATGTTGCCAAACGCATTGAGGAACGCGGAGACATCGAAGAAGTTGAGTTCGCCGTCGCCGTTCATATCTGCAGGACAGACAACTGGTGGCAACGATGCGATCACCAAACTTGCGATGTAGCGTTGAACATTATTCGTGTTCGAAGTCGATGACACGATGATGTAGTAGTCGCCTGGAGTTTCTGCATCATAGATAATAGTTTCGCCTTGGCCTACACCTGTGTCATCAGCCTCTGCCACTGGATTAAACAGGTCGGTGCTTGAGAACACTTGGATCTTGAGATCGTGAA
The DNA here is from genome assembly GCA_002401225.1 of bacterium. GTDB lineage: Bacteria > Planctomycetota > Phycisphaerae > Phycisphaerales > UBA1924 > UBA1924. The sequence goes on along the minus strand of NVSM01000046.1, from coordinate 2,450 downwards.
TGTTCGTGTAGTTGGTTGTTGGAGCGGAGCTACAAGACTGAGTCTGCGGGCCCTGCTGATAGGTGCCCGCGCTTGGAGCGATGATGAATGTCATCTTCGCGCGTTCGGAAAGAGTGACTTTGTAGAAGTCGGTCTCGCCGTTGTCGTCAATACTGACATTGTCAATGTTGAAGAAGCCGAAGGTGGAATATGTACCAAGATCTGTTGCTTGACCAATTGAGTTGTTTGGTTCCATCGGATCGCCGTAGTGACGCTGGCCGTTGAGGATATCGTCAAGCTGTGGGCCGTCGTATGAGGTGGAAACAAATGGTTCCATCAACTTGGTTGCGTTCGCAGGGCAAACATGGGCCATGCCCAAGCCGTGACCATGCTCGTGAGCAACAACATTGCGCAAGCGAAGAGAGTTTGAACCGACCGGGTTGTAGAAGGAGTCGAACGCGTCGAGCGCCATATCGCCGTCATTGGGGAAGAAGTTGTATGCGAGGACGCCGTTGTTACCATCGAATGGGAAGTTGAACGCGAAGATGCGGACATCGCCACGCTGGCCAACGATCCCGACTCTGGAACTCATATTAAAGCCATCGTCATTCTGCTCCCAGGTGTAAGTGATCCCTGTAAGCTCGCCCCAGCGATCAAAGACCTGATGGAAAAGAGCCTGCCATGTGCTGGTGCTGCCGTACTTGTTGTCAAGCCATTGGAAGAGTGTCGATGGTCCTGATCCCAAACCGGTGTTTGGAATAGTCGCACCGTCTGGAGCGAAGGAATAGGTGATGTTCGTTGCATCGCCTTGTGTAAGCCCAGAGCCATCGATCGCAGTGCGCGACCAGCGGTTGCCCTGCTGGAAACGAGCGCCGTCGTCTGAGACGAACTGGTAATCGAGCATTTCGTTGATGGTCCAAGCGAACTTAGTGCTGGTGCCTGGTGCGAAACACATGTAAGGCATTTCTTTGCCATCGTCCATGAGTGCTGCGACGGTATTGAGAACAGTCATTTGATCTTCGTTGAGTTCGCTGCGGATCTCGTCGCTCAAGAGCATCGCGAGGAACTCAGTTGCGGTGACGCCGTGAGGCACATTGGTGGTGCCACGCCCATCAAAGTTGCGGGTGAGCTGTTCCATATTGACGACATCAGCACCGATACCGCCTTGCTCGGCGATCGCCATGCGTTGGTCTGGATGGAGCGAGTTGATCATTGAACGAGCAACATCCTGCATATCCAGCTCGTTGTGGCTGGCGATACATTCAGGGAAGTTGTTGGTCTGGGCGCCGATAGCAGCTCCCGAGATCATCGTGAGAGTTGAGCAGGCGATTAGAGCTAGATTGCGGTTCATTGCATTCCCTTTTGTATATCTGCATCTCCGTCTTTGGAGGGCAGTTGGTATTGGCGTGTGCACACGCCGAGCGATTCGAATCATGCACCGCGATGCCCAATAGGCATCCGGTGCGACACACGAGCTGACTGACAGCACAACGACACCAGATCGCCAGTATTGCACCCTCGTGAAAGAGGCTTCATGGAGATCAGAGCGATGCTCTGCTGCGTAAAATGAGTTCAACCTGTAGTAGAGACCCACAGGCATCCGAGACCGCCAAAACAACCCTGGCGTACGGCTACGACAATATTCTCTACGCAAAGAATACGCCTGTGTTCCATTTGTACACGATTGAGCGAAAATTTACGAGCGTAAAAACAGAAAAACGCCCAAGAATCGGTAGATCTTGGGTATAGGACGATGAATTGTACGGCTTTTGCTCGTGTAAACCGGCGTAAAAAACCACCGATCAAAGCACAATGAGTAATAGGCCCCAGATGCCGATCGGCACCCGAACCGTTTACTTCTTCTTGCTCTGGAAGTAGTTGCCTGCGAACTTCTTCTGGAACTTCTCTACACGCCCAGCAGCGTCAACAAACGCTGATTTGCCGGTGAAGAACGGATGCGAGCCGGACCAAACATCGACTTTAAGCTCAGGAACGGTCGCGCCGACGGTCATAACGACCTCGCCGTTGTAGTAGACCTTGCATGATGGGTAGTAGGTTGGGTGTGTATCGTTTTTCATCGTGTAAATCCTTGAGTGCCGCCGGTTTCCATCCGGAGGGTCGTGATGGTAGGCGTGGGAGGTGGGGAGGTCAATGGGGAAGGGGAGTGGTATGATGCCTGAGTAGTTGGTGTACTATAGGCGTGCCTTGGAATTTGTGAACCAGATTCAAGCTGAGGAATTCACATCAGATTGATAGCATAAGTTGGGTGAAAATGATTGATATACAAAGTGACAATAGGCAAACAGAAATACAGTCTACCGGGATTCGGGCAGTTGAATTGTTTTGCGGCATTGGTGGGTTTCGACTAGCTTGTGATTCGTTAGGGTTTGAAACTGTTTGGGCAAACGACATGAATCCGCTGTCATGCGAAGTCTATCGAGAAGCTTTCGGAACGAATGAGATTGTGAGTG